>JAONJW010000055.1 GCA_028377305.1 Prolixibacteraceae bacterium
CTTAATCCGTCTCTAATCTGTCCCTAATCCGTCTTTTAACCAAGGTTGTACCACCATTTCTCCATGGTTCGTCCATCGAAACAAATAAATCGATGGACGAACCATGAAGTAACCATTGAGAAAGGATGGTCTATGGACGGATTAGGGACAGATTAGGGACAGATTAGAGACGGATTAGGTACGGATTAAGTCGTTGCCAAACAGTAGGTATATACGCAAGATGTGTATTGTTAATTACAACTTGCACATTTTTCAGCACAGTATTCATTACGCTCCTTAATGGTGAGGCGGATTATAGAGGTGAGATGTGATTGTAAGGTGGTAGGGGTATTGGGCATAGGGCAATGGGGGTGGGTGGATATACAAAATCTCCAATGAAGTAAGTTATGTTCTACTTCATGGAGATTCTGCATTATATTATGATAGATTACGACCTATGATTTACTGGATTACCAAGCAAATTTAGGGAATGAAGCCATCATTTGGTTTACCTTTGTTTTAACTGAAGCGATTATTTCTTCATTGTCGATGTTAGAGATCACCTCGTCGATAAGATCTACGATTGGTGCCATGTGCTCTTCTTTCAAACCACGAGTGGTGATTGCAGGCGTACCTACGCGTAGACCCGATGTAGAGAAAGGTGAACGTGAATCGAAAGGAACCATATTCTTATTAATGGTTATATCGGCTTTCACTAGAATATTTTCTACTTTTTTACCTGTGATTTCAGGGAATTTAGTACGAAGATCGATCAACATCAAGTGATTGTCGGTTCCATTGGATATAACTTTATATCCTTTGTTGATGAAAGCTTCGGCCATTACTGCCGCATTTTTCTTCACCTGTATTTGATAGTCTTTATATTCTGGTTTTAAAGCTTCACCGAATGCTACTGCTTTGGCAGCGATTACGTGTTCTAGTGGTCCACCTTGTACTCCAGGAAAAACAGATGTATTCAACATAGCTGACATCATCTTGTCGGCACCTTTCGGTGTTTTTACTCCCCATGGGTTAACAAAATCTTTTCCCATAAGGATGATGCCACCTCTAGGACCACGAAGAGTTTTGTGGGTAGTAGAAGTCACGATGTGTGCATATGGCACTGGATTGTCAAGGACGCCAGCTGCAATAAGACCAGCAGTGTGTGCCATATCGACCATGAATAGAGCACCTATTTTATCAGCAATCTCTCTCATGCGTGCATAGTCCCACTCTCTTGAGTATGCAGAAGCACCACCAATGATAAGCTTAGGCTTTTCAGTAAGAGCCACAGCTTCCATTTTATCGTAGTCAATTGTCCCTGTTGACTCCTCAACAGTATAGGCCACTGGATTGTATAACATTCCGGAACTATTTACAGGGGAACCGTGAGAGAGGTGTCCTCCGTGAGCTAAGTCAAGGCCCATAAATTTATCTCCGGGTTTCAAACAAGTCAGTAGCACAGCCATATTTGCCTGAGCCCCAGAGTGAGGTTGCACATTGGCATAGTTTGCGCCATAAAGTTCACAAAGGCGATCAATAGCAAGTTGCTCGACTTGATCTACTACTTGACATCCACCATAATAACGGTGGCCAGGATATCCTTCGGCATATTTATTAGTCAAACAAGAACCTGCTGCTTCCATCACTTGATCAGAAACAAAATTTTCTGATGCGATTAGCTCAATACCTTCCAGTTGTCTCTTGTCTTCTTGCTCGATAAGATCGAAAACTTGCGTATCTTTTACCATGGTAATAATTCGATAAGGTTAAAAATAAATAATGAACTTTGGTTTTTGGGAAACTAAAATGGATTTATTCATCAGAGAAGTGAACTAAAACACTTCTGTAAGCACTAAAGATAGTTGCTTTAGAGATAAAACCAATATATTTTCTATTCTCCACGACCGGTAAGTTCCATGCCCCCGAAGATTTAAATTTTTTCATAACTTTTTCCATACTTTCGTCAGGGTGTACCATTTCTGGTGGCATCACCATTAAATCTGTGACGTAAGTTTTATGATACATCTCCTTGTTAAACATGATACTACGGATATTATCAAGGAGGACAACGCCTCTAAAATTATTATCCTTGTCGATCACAGGGAATATATTTCTTTTACTTTTAGAGATTAACTTGACCAAATCGCCTAGACAAGCATCCTGATCTACGGTAATTAAATCGGTTTCGATAACCCTTCTAAGCTTCATCAATGTCAATACGGTCTTGTCTTTATTATGGGTAAGCAACTCACCTCTCTCTGCCAGGTGACAGTGGTATAGGGAGTGTTTCTCAAATGCCATAATAGTTAGATAAGCACAAGCAGAAGTGATTAGTAGTGGCACAAATAGAGTGTATCCACCTGTAATTTCTGCAATAAGGAATACAGCGGTCATGGGAGCAAACATCACACCGGCCATTACACCAGCCATACCATAAAGGGCATAGTTTTCAGTTGCCAATTCTGCACTTCCTTGATTTATTATTGATGAAAAGATGAATCCTGCAAAGCATCCCATAAAAAGAGTTGGAGCAAATATTCCACCTACTCCCCCCGCTCCTGTTGTTATTGCTGTTGCGAATACTTTGAATGCTAATATGGCAATAAATATAAGGATAAGGATGGTTTGGTTGTTCTTAAAGGAGTAGAAGACAGAATTATTTAACACATCGGTGTAATTTCCATCTAAAATCTGATTAATAGAGACATAACCTTCTCCCCATAATGATGGAAAAAGGAATATCAAGATTCCTAAGCCGACACCACCAATGATTACTTTGTGGATAAAACTTTTTTGGTTCTTTAATCGCCCTTCTACCCATTTCATGACACGAGTGAAGTAAACGGATATTAAGCCGCATAATACACCAAGAATGATAACCCAGTGAAGATTGTTAACATCAAAGGATTGATTAAGCTGAAAATGGAAATGGTAGCTATCCCCATTTAAGAAGTAAGAGATTGTTGTAGCGGTCACTGCAGAAATTAACAGGGGTAGTAATGACGACATGGTAAGATCGATCATTAGTACCTCTATCGTAAAAAGAAGCCCTGCAAGAGGTGCGTTGAAAATTCCAGCGATAGCAGCAGAAGATCCACAACCAGCTAAGAGAGTAATCGCACGATAGTTTAACCGAAAGAATTGAGCGAGGTTTGAACCAATAGCCGCACCAGTAAGAGCTACTGGAGCCTCGGCACCGACAGAACCACCAAAACCAATCGTTATTGTACTCGTTGCCATTGAAGTGTACATATTGTGTTTCGATATCTTGCTATTCTTTTTAGAGAAAGCATATAATATCTTAGACACACCATGACCTAGATCTTCTCTAATGATATATTTAATCAAAATGACCGTGATAAGTATTCCGATCATTGGATACGCCAAATATTGGTAACTCACATCATCGACACTAAAGTTACCTGTAAGGTGGTGGATTGTGAAATGGATAAGGTTCTTAAGGGTAATGGCTGCTAACCCACTTAGCGCACCAACAATTAAGCTTAGAAGTAGAATAAACTGTCGTTCAGAAATAGTGTCCATTCTCCACTTCTCGATCTTCTTTAATATTGCATTGATCTTTTTCATACTGTGGCAAAATTACTATTTCAGATTGTATAAATTAACTGAAGCCTCAGTTTTTTTACTTATATTAATTTAATATTGAGTGTAATAAAGCAAAACGAGTTAACTATCAACATTTAACTGCACTCTAACAACTAATTACTAGGTGATCACACTTTCACTCATATATATATTTTTCAGGTAGCTCACTGGAAGGATACTGAAGGATGATAGGTGGTAATTATGGAATTACCACCTATGATTATTCATTTATGTTTTATCCATTTACTCAATCCAATATTTTGGTTTATTTAGTTCTTCACAACAAACCACTTTACCTTTTGGTATCACGTATCCAAGAGGGTTTAATGATTTAACCATCCATGCATCTTGATGTTCTGTTGGTATTGGATAAGGAGAAGAGTATCCTACCTTAATAGCATTGGGAATAAAATCAAATTTCTTGTAATATTCCACATGCCCCAATAAGATAATTAGCTCAGATCCCATCTCACGAACAAGTTCTATTCCTCGGTGCATTAGCTTTGCCCCGACCCCTTTGCTTTGGTATTCAGGAATTACTGCTAAGGGAGCAAGAATATGCATCAAATGCTGGTCAACACTCATTTCGTTGATGTAAGCTCGTGTCAACAATATGAATCCTACAGGTACTTCCTTATCGAATGCTATAAGTGAAACATACGGTTTTGCCGTAGGGTCTTTTAACAATTCTTTTGTTAGATTACTTTCTCCAGTTTGCTCAAAGGCGCGATATAATATATGCGAGATATGATTAAGATCAGAACTGTTTGTTTCTCTAATTTGAATTTCCATTTTTGACATTGTCATAAACTTATAGGTGTACAATCTTAGCTAGTAGTTTGTTTAACTTTTTAAAGCCTAACCATGATGTACGAGATAATATACTATTGCACTTTTATTATCGGTTGGATCAGTTTGAGTGAATCACCAGATCAAACTATCTCTTTAATACCATAGTCGGACACAAATCTGTCGGGTATTAACGTTTATACACTGGATACAATCCAGCATATCAACACCATCAGAGCAAGTCTAAATGAAATAACCAACTGTAATAAAGCACAAAAATTTAAACACAATAATTTGGGAACAATTATCTACGGATATGAGACAATTATTCCAACAGAAGTGTTCGACAAGTCATAAACAAAGTTCCTTTTACATTAAAAGCTCTTTGTGCTGAATGACCCGTCTACTATACGGAATACTTATTTGTATATAATGAAGTCTTTTTCATAAGCTGCAAATATATATCGTTTCATTAAGCATACCAAATTTCAGATACTATATCGTTGCGTTGATCAATCTAATTAGCCTTATTCGATGTCACTATTATATTTGATAAACTGTTTTTCTTCAATATGCATTCTTTTGAGAAATTTGGGAGGAGTAGGAATAGAGATCGTCAGGTTTTCCTGTGAGATAGGGTGAGTAAATTGAAGTGATACGGCTACCAGAAAGAGACCTTTTCTTTTCAACACCTTCCCCTCTTCTCCATAAAGCGAATCTCCAAGAATTGGAGTTCCTCTATTTGCCATGTGAATTCTTAACTGATGGGTACGTCCCGTTAAAGGAGCTAGCTCAACCAAGGTTAATTTGTTTGTTCTTAAAGATGGAACATGAGTTATCTTTCGATAGAACGAGGAAGCCCCTAATCCTTCGATAGGGTCCGTTATCTGCCCCACTGAAGGGATATCTCCAGATATCAATGCATGATAACGCTTATCGATTGAGTGGGCTTCTAACATTTGACCTAGAAGAACACGAGTCTTCTTGGTTTTAGCTATGATTACCAAGCCAGATGTTGCTTTATCTAAACGGTGGACAGCTCTAGGATTTACATATGCATCGGGCTGGCTACTTGTAATTAGTTTACATTGCAATGCATTCTCTAGGGTATCAAACCTATTTCCACTTGTAGTGATCCCCGCAGGTTTATCAACAATAGCTAACCAATCGTCTTGATAAATGATATTTACCTCTATGTTATAAGGTTTTAGTGTGGATTCGGTCTGTTGATAAAGTGATATTTGCATCCCCTCTTTCACCCAATCACCCGAAGAGGCTTTTTCACCATTGATATGTATCCACCCTTTGGCGAGAGTCTTTTTAATACTTTTTGATGATGGTAACTCAACAAAAACACCTTTTAAATAGTTATATAAACGGATATCCTCTGTAATATGGGGAACAGTATGTATAGAGACAACTTCTAGTTTATTTTGCATGGTAGCATCACTGTTTAAATATACAGCTACAAAAATAGTAAAAATAAGAGGGAGTGATCTGTTTAAACTTATTAGGAAATGACATATAATCAAAAAAGTGCCATCGATAAGGATTACGAAGAAGTAAAAGAGAAAATTTTAGACGCATCACCTCGAGAAGCCAATAGTTACATCTCTGGCTATATTGAGAACCTCAACTCCATATACATTCTTGTGGGAACCGATCTTGTCCTAAACATGCTTCATGAGTTAGAGGCACATATTGAGTTTGGATGTTGGTATTTAGAACACTCAAAAGATATTCCAAATATCTACCGTGTTCTGCATACATTAGAGCATCTTCCAGTATTCTTACACCATTATCTGCCCTATAATGAACAATTAACGACCTTATCTATTCACAAAACCTATCTCACGAGAGAACATCAACTACATCGACTCTTGTTGTATTTTGCTATTAATTTATTAGAGATAAAGCAGAAAGAGGCAGTGAAAGTTCCGATGGTAATGTTGTCCTTTGAGATTATACAGGACCTACAGATTGAATTCATCATTGAAGATATTGAGCCACTCTTTGTTCCGATATTTCAATCTCTAGACGACGGCTTTCTACCTCCCTTAGTAATTATCATGGACCACTATTATGTTGGAAAGGATAAAAAGCCTAATGAAGAACTCCTGCAACTTATAAATAGAAAGCTAGCGAAAACAAACGAAGGGATGTTGGCATTGGATATCATTGTTTTTCTACAAAATATTGACCAACAAGATAAACCGAAGTCAATAGAATTGATGAAACAGTGGCAAGAAGGGAAATCATCAAGGAAAGATTTCCTTTGGGATGAATCAGATTTTGACGAAGGTTATGATGATGTTCCATGGATTGAGGAACCGAGATTAAATGATAAGGCATATTATTTTTTGGAAGAACTACATCATTCATACAGCAAGAACGAAGTTATAGAAACCCTTCTACATCTGCTATATCAAATCGGTGCTATAGACACTGAAAGAATTAAGGTTATCGCACAACGTAAAGAGCTATCTCTTATTTCTATTATCAACGACCGGAGTCATAAAAGCGAATGTCTAAATCAGATCAATTCATTTCTTCAAGAATACGATAAAGCGATGGCTAAATTGATCTTATCTGAATTTCTTATTATCCAAGACATTATCACGGAAAAGGAATTAAATGAGATAAACAAAGAATAGCATGATCCTTCGTTCAATCCATTGAATCATCATATTGTTGAAATTATAATACTATACATTGAAAAGATTTTGGAAATCATTTTAAATAATATACATTAGCGGTATAAATCAGAATCCGCACTACAAATAAATGTTCGGAACAAAGTCTTATATTATAAGAACCTCTGATCGAACAGTTATCTATATTAGCTTTTGATTATTCCTTAAGCTTTTTAGCTTAAAATAAAGATACCCAAGAGATGCTTCAACAAGCATGTTTAAGCATTTCTCAACAACAAGAAAAGCCGAGTACGCAATAAGCGTGTTCGGCTTTGTTTGTATTGTAAGAATGTTTTGGGTCATGTATATGGATCAGGCAATATCTTGAAGTGCTATACGATTTCCAAAGAAGTTACAACTAATCTATTTGACAGTAAACGAGACGGAAGATTCGTTCCCTTTACTATCTTGTATAACGAGATGGTGCAGTCCCACTTCAGTAGTGATGGCTACCTGGTGTATCATTTCAGTATTTCCAATATTTTCCCCATCAAGAAACCAATACAACAATTCATCATCTTGACTAGCTGTAGCTCTAAGAATAACCTCCGTAGGCTTTCCATTGAAGTCACGTGGGATGGCTATGACTAGCCCTTCTGAGGGATAAATAATTCCAATAGTATTTTCAGCATTCCATTTCCCTGTCACCAACCGTGGAGGCACAGGAACATAGTCAGAGTAAAATTTCTTATAGTAGTAGGACATTTTAGGTGGTAGAACAAACCATTTCTCACTAATCATCTTCGATATTGGATAATTAGAGCTATTGACTCTGAACTTTCGTGTCTCGTCAAGCATGATTTCTTTGTGGTAAGGGCAAGGCTCAGTTTCTAAGACCGTCTCACCTACTAGTAGTGTATCAATATGCACACATCGAGGAGTCGCACGATAGCCACTCTCTCTACATATAGGGAGTTCATATAGGTCCAAAGATGGGATAGCAAACCATTCGGCCTTCGGCAGCAGATGGTATATATCAAATAGAATCGGTGCAGCAGCTAGCACACCAGTACATGCAGGCCTCCCTTCACCAGTAGCGTTTCCGACCCATACGCCGATAGTATATTTAGCATTGGTTCCAATAGCCCAAGCATCCTTAAATCCAAAACTAGTCCCTGTTTTCCAAGCCAAAGGATCAGAAGAGTCTAAGTATTTCCACCCAACTTCATTCATCGGTCTATTGACTGTTTTAAGGGCATTAAATGTATTCCAAACAGCCGCCTTAGTTAGCGGCAGATTATTTCTTATATTTAGAGTGTCACCTTTGATAATATGAGGAGGGAACACGGCTCCTTTGGGTTCTCCATTCAAACCTCTAGCCATAGAAGCATAAGCACCAACCATCTGCCATAAACTTGATTCTCCTCCACCTAAGATTAACGACAGTCCATAGTAGTCGGCACTACGATTAAAAGAGGACATTCCCAAATGTTGTAACAACGCAAGGAACCGAGATGTCGAATAAGATTTCAACATAAATATAGAAGGTACATTCAATGACTCGCTTAATGCTTGATTTGCTGGCACGGCGCCTCTAAATTTGTGATCGAAGTTACTTGGCGCATATCCATTCATAAAGAGAGGATAGTCTGGAATTAGTGTATTTGGTGTAATATATCCCCCATCTTGCATGGCTGCGAAAAGAAAAGGTTTTAATAGGCTACCCGAACTTCTCTTTGCTTGTACCATGTCCACCGCTCCCTCATGAGGATCATTCCAGTCTACATTGCCAATATAAGATAAAACTTCACCTGTTTCAACAGACATCACCATGGCCCCAATATTGTAAACCCCATTTGTGCGATATAAAGACGCATAGTTTGAGACAATACTCTGTACCAACCGCTGAAGGTTTGCATCTAGGGAGGTATGAATAGCGCTCCCAGGTGTATTTTTTTTTGTCCATTGAAGGACATGCATAAAGTTCTTTTGGAAGGGTAATATAGAAGTGGGAATTCTCTCCAACAGCGATAGTTCATATGTCTGCTTATCCATCTTACCATTGGTATATAACTTCTTTAATAAGCGATTTCGCTTATTAAGTAACAAGGAGTTATTTTTCCCTGGGTATACTACCGCAGGCGCATTAGGAAGGACAGCTAAAGTAGCTGATTCAGCCCATGTTAATTTAGTAGATGCACAGCCAAAATATCTCCATGAAGCAGCTTCTATGCCAACAATATTTCCTCCGAATGGGGCATTATTTGCATAGAGTTTTATAATATCCTCTTTGGATCTAAGTATCTCTAATTTAATCGCAACCAAAGACTCGTAAATCTTATTCCAAATGTTACGAGATCTATTGCCTAAAGCAATACGGGATACTTGCATAGACAACGTGCTAGCACCACTTACTACCTTTCCATACTTCACATTGAGATATAGAGCACGAGCCATCGATTTAATATCAATCCCCAGATGATAATAGTAATTTTCATCTTCGCTTGTGATCAGTGCAGTTACAAATTTATCTCCTATATGGTCATTATCAGGGAAACGCCACTGTTGATCAGCTGCAAGCGTTGCCCCAATAAGATTTCTTTTTCTCCCAAATAGCACAGTAGACTTGGGATTATGAAATGAAACGACAGGCAAAATAGCCCATAGTATTAGAAATATAAGTAAGATAGAGATACAATACTTACACCTCTTTGAGCAATTGACCTGTAGTTTCATTATAAAGTATGTCGTTATTTAATTTCGATCATTCTTGCACCGTCATTTGCATGGAAATCATGATTATACATTGCTTCTACAGATAACGAAGGCCATTTATACACTCCTTGATAACTTGCATTGAAGGTATATTCTGTGGTAACAGATTTACCCGCATCAAGATTAAAATATGAATACACCTCACTATCCCTAAAATCCTGATAGTTTACCCCTTTAGGCAAGGCTAATTTTCTATTCAATATTTCAGCACCAGAAGGAAGAGGTACGGTCAATGCAATCTCATCTAGTTTCCATTCACTAGTATTACAAACGACGACCTTCAATTTATAATCCTTTCCTTGAACTAATACTGAATCTTTAACCAAACGGTATTTGTCATCATAAAGGACAGAAGAAATAGTCAATACATTCTTAGAAGGTTCTACATAAGCATCTATCCTTTGATACGATTCGTTTACAGACACATAAACCGCTTTGTTTCCTGTATTCTTAATATCAAGGGACGTTGTTCTTGTAAATTCCTTGTCATAAGCAGAAGAAATGACTGGTGTAACCTGTGCTGCATAACTCTTCCCATTGGCTTGCACCTTTAGGGTAGAAATATTGGCATCGTCATTGTGCTCTTCCATAAAACGATGCATAGCAATCAACGAGAAACTAGTGGTCTGTGTACTCATCCATTCATCAGAGCTAAGTTTTATTGCGATCTCTTTTGCGATAGTAAAAGCTATATCGTTCTTTCCAAGAATATCTAATGTAATCAATCGTATTGCTTTATCTCTTATGACAGAACCGTACGAAGTAGAAGAGTAGCCTTTTGAATAGGAAGAATACGACAAATCTCTAACATCAATTAATGACTCAGCTGCATCCATACGACCTAATTGCGCATAAGCACCTGCAAGAAGCCATGAAGTAACATTTCTAGTGCTATAATCAGACCCTTCACTCATTCTATTCATCGCTCCTAATGGTGATTCACCGGCTAGAGCTAGAACAAATAAACGATAGGCTTGTGTCACGTCTGAAGAATCATCTCCCCATCTGTTCGCTAAGGACATCTCATAGTTAGTCCAACTATTCAACATATCCCCCGGAATAAAGTACCCAGCTTTCTTTGCCATTACCATAAAGTGCCCAGCATAACAAGAAGCCCATTCAGAAGAGTAGCTTCCTCCTGGCCAATAAGAGAACGAACCATTAGACTTTTTAAATAAAAGCAGTCTTCGTAAGCCACGCTGAACATTTTCATCCATCTCTTTACGCTTATTCTCATCAATATTTCTATTCGAGAGCAACAATAATTGAGGGAATACGCTTGAAGTCGTTTGCTCTAAACACCCGTGAGGATAGACAATCAACTGCTCCATTCGTTGATCCATATTACATGCAATCATGGTTGATGCATTTACGGACAATTGGTTTCCAACCTCATTGTCATCAATTAATGCATCATATATATAGCTTTGACCAGGCTCAATCTTTTTAGAGACCACTTTATACTGTATAGGGTTAGAGTTTGCTACATGAATATCTATTTTATATGCAGAAGTGTAACTTCCACTCTTGGCAGTTACCTCAATAGAAGCAGGTCCTGTAAACTTAGATGTCTTTATTCGGAAGTAAACATCTTTCTCTGGCTCATCATCCATGGATACCGATTGTGAAGTTTTCCCAACGATTGAAACCGTCCCACTAACTTTTACATCTACCACTACATCGTCATCCATCTCTTTATTTGCGAAGATCGTTACAGGCAAATTAAAAGACTCTTCTAGATCTAAAGTTCGAGGAGCATCTGCCAATACCATTAATGGATCAACTACCTTCACAGCTTTTTCTGTTGATCCATAGCTGCGACTGTTGGAAGCCACTACCATGACACGCACCTCTCCGGTATAAGATGGCAAAGTAAGTTCATGCTTCTTAGAATCTCCTGCTTTCAGGTGGAAAGGTCCAGCATACATTACAACAGGCTTAAAGCGTTTAGCTTTTTGATGTGAAGGGTCTTCTAACGTACCATCTCCCCCCACAGCGACTAAATTACTTAGTTTACCAGAGTACATTCCTAAGATATCATCATACATATCCCACGTAGAAACACGAAGAGCTTCTTCTCTATAAAAGTATGTCCATGGAGCTGGTGTTCGGAAATTTGTTATCCCTAATAACCCTTCATCCACGATTGCTAAAGTATAGTCCATTTCCTGTCCGCTACTTTCACTCACTTTAACTGAAAACTGCTTCTTGGCTCGAACCTCATCCTTACATTCAACCACAGGTTTCAAATGAGTTTCTGGATCTTCCACTTTCACTCGTTGTATACCATAAAGGCGAATAGGTCGGTCATTTTTAGTCACTTGATATGGCTGTACATATGTAACATACAAATATACATTAGGTGCCATCAGTGCATCTGTCGGAATAGACACTTGTGTTTGATTCTCTTTTGTTTCAACCCACAGCTGTTTTACTACTTCAGCACCTTTTTCTACTGAGATTAATGCATGTCCGCCTTTCTCACTAGGGAAAAGTAGCTCAATATCCTCTCCTTTAACCAATCGATCTTTCTTTAAGTTAATGTTCAAGAGATTCTCTGATCCACCATCTTTTTTACTATTTCCAGGCCAATCACAAAAGAATATTTTAGTAACTGTATTTCCATTAGGAAGCTTAGCTACTAAAAGATAACGCCCCCAGTTACGATCTCTAATTTGGAAGGTAACATATGCTTTCCCGTCTTTTGGAGTTAAGGTTCCACTCTTCATAGCACTATATCTACGTCCATCGACATAACGTGCTAGAGAAGATGCTGAAGAAGAGTCCCACCACCAAGAGTGATCAACCTTATATAATTTATATGAAATACGAGAATTTCCATTTTTTAATTCTGGAGTCAAAACAACAAAATCACACTTAATATCTTTCTCGGTATCATAATATGACCCATAACTCTTCGTACCTGTCAAACGCATCCCAACAAAGTTTTTGAAGGGATAGTAGTCTTTGGTGAATTGAGACAGACTAAAAGTTCCGCCCTCTTCGTATACCCTTGTTTCTATATCAATAGCAACCAGTGGCTCTTTAATATTCTTGTTTGAGAATTTCATCGAAACGGTTGCATTACCTTCTTCATCAGTTTTACCTGACCAAATATTGCTATAGGAAGACCTTAGTTGAGAAACCTCATTACGGAATGAGTATCCTGCATAACCTTTAATCTTGATATTTTTTCTACGTACTTGTGCATCGATGGTCATCTTCTTCAACTTTGCAGGAAGTCCATGAAGCCATTTGGCATTAAATTTTTCTTTGGATATTTGACCTACCTTTAAATATTCAGGCTCATTAACCCATTGAATCTTCATACGATTAGGGCGAATGGTTTCAATTCTCATCACCTTACTAAAAGTTAATCCACCAAACTTAACTTTTAACGTCCAGTTTCCAGTAGGGTCGTTCTGTTTAGTGGCAGTACGATAGGCAACCATACTCCCCTTTTTCATCATAACCTTTTTGTCCTTCAACACCCCTCTAGCATCATAAAACTCATAGACCACAGGATAACTTTCCCCTAAGAAGTTCTTTGGATCTTTAATAATGGTAGATACAAAAATAGAATCTCCTGGTCTCCACACATCACGTTCACCATAAGTATAGGCTGTCACTTGATTCTTATTGACAGACCCTGCAACATCAAAGTCACTTATCATCTGCTCATTAGCACCCAATTTAAGAAAACCCCAGTCATCTCCCTTTTGTGCCATAACGAGCACAGCAGGGGTTAGAGTTTTGACCTTAGCAAAACCATCTCTACCTGTAGTCTGTTCTGCAACCACTTGATTTTGGTAGTTCAATAAAGAGATCTTCACCCCATCTTTAGGAGCAGAGCTGATCAGATCACTTGTTGCAATATGGTAAACATTCCCCTCTTCTTTCTTTACAATTAGTCCAATATTAGAACTAATTACATATTTAGATTTCGCTTTAGAAGGAGTATAATAAGCAGCATTAGATGCATCATCGTCTTTACGCCAATCATAAAGATTGTTTTCACGATAATAATTATTTTGACGCCAAACATCTTCACCATCCCAATAACCATTATCTCGTGGTTCTCTAAGCTTCATATTTCTCAACTCAGCTAGATTTTTACAAGGATAAGTAGAGTAAGTAGGACGCATTCCCACTGTGACTTGGTAAATCTCATTAGGCTTTACATCAATAATCTCAGGTATATTGATAGCATATGCATTCCATTCGTTCACAACATTTCCTTCTAGTTTCATCTTTTCATTATAGACAATGCGCCCATAACGACATAGTGAGCTTTCTGATGAAGTTAGATTATTCTGTTGCAAAAAGAAAGGGATATTGTTTTGGAATACTTTAACAATACGAATATCCACTGCATCAAGGTTCACAGCACTAAATGGAATAATAAATCCATTCGCATTAGGAACAATATTTCCTTTTCCTTCAAAATTAAGTTCTGGTTCAACAGACGTAAAGTATATTTTCTTCGATAGGGATTTGCCCAAACTCTTACCTTTATTACTCTTTAATGCCGAAGATATATTTAGTATCTGATCTCCCGATAATGGGTTTGCTGGATATAAGATCACTTTATTCCCAGTAACTGTCGCCCCAAGATCAGATCCATTTATACGGAATAGTCCTTTAATATTTTGTTTGGTATCTAAAGGTTCAGAAAAAGAGACCGTTATCACAGGAGATGTAGAAGATTCAACATCTACTCGTTGATACTTAAATTCTCCTTTTGCAGGAACAGTAAACGACTTCTTGCCTTTTTTATCAATGTCTATAACATTACCATCCCATTTTATATTAATATCAAAGTCTTTGTTCTGGCGCTTTATATCAACAACTTCAAAATAGAAGGTAGAACCAGAAAATGACCAAGCTATTTTATAATCTTGTTCACCAGAAACTGTCAACACCTTCTTCACTCTCTCTAATTCCACGATATCATTGAATCGAACATGTCCATAACATTTCATCATGGAAGGATCGTCAAAGTTCGACACCAACCCACTTACGGTTACAGTGAAATTAGGAACGATCGTCTTAAAAGAGAAATTATATTCATCAATCCCCTCTTTGTTTGGATATAGCTCTGGGAGATCAACCTCCACATCATACTTTTTCCCTTTTTGAAGTTCTTTCTTAGGTGTTATTACTATCTGCTGATCACCTACCCATCTAGACGTATAATCAAAGTTTGGAGAGACGTCGATAACATCATCGATATCAATATCCTTATTGCCAATAATTTCTGAAAATTCAATTAAAATAGGACCTTGCACACTCACATCATGAGTGGAGGTCATTGAAATGAGGCTGGACACCTTATTTTTAATAGGTTCATTATTATCATTAGATGTTGAATTACATCCATAGATAAGAACCATTAGTGCTATACAACAACTGTACAGCCAAGGGAAATGAGATCGATTCATAAACAGTATCTTATATTGATTGTTTCTTTTAAATATAGGCTATGCAAAAATAATTATTATATGTTAATTGCAAACAATTACACATAAATAATCACAAACAATTGTTGCATTAGTAAATCAATCTAATGATTGCACCATGATACTGCTAATGGCATACAAAAATGAATGATTATTCTTGCATTGAAATATAAATTAATACAAGTCACAGTAATACAAAGAAAGAACCAATTATGATTTACTCCTTTCAAACACGATATATTTCCACTAAAATTTGGAAGTTAATTTATAGAAACTCGAATTACTTACCAGTATAATCCTAGTTTCGCCAAGGGTAAAGCACTGCTAGCATGAGTAAGGCTATAATACACATACACAATATTAATCCAATCCAAGATATCACTTTCCCTTCTCCAACTTTTTTTGCTTTGTCCAAACCAATAACACAACAAATTATTCCGACAAGCAAAAGGATCATACCCAATATATTCCCAAATAGAATGACAGATAAAATAGACGACATGAATCCGATTATGGAATGGAGATTAAATTTACGAGGCTGTTTATTATCAGAATTGATGTTGTATATATTATATCCCATATCAGCTTAAATTATTAATTCATAATGCATCTCAATATACATAAAAACAAGAATGATCTCAACTCATTCTTCTTTTTTAAAAGAACACATCGCTATAGACATAAAAAAAGAAGATGCTTCCTATTTAAAAACTAGCATCTTCTTTTTCATGTCTATTATCATGAAATAATTTAAACCTTCAAACTATTTTAATGCTTTAACCGCTGCATCTAAGTGTTTCACCCAAATAGCAACCACTTCATCATAATCACCAAGGCCTTTAAGAGGTGTGTCCTTCACATCTGCTTTACGCACTAGGTTTACTTTATAACCAGCCGCAGTCAACTTAGTCAACCAGCTATCTTTATCGTCACCTGCCATATCGTTAGAAGCATGGTCTCCAGCAACGGACATCAAAGGAATCAAAGTGATACTCTTATCCTTTAAGTTTAACGCATCTAACTGTGCGATTACATTCTCCACTGTAGGCGCTGCTTCAACAGTACCAACAACAAAATGACCATCTTTTACCTGAGCAAAGAACTCTCCAACACGAGTATAACGATCGTTTGCCTCATGGTGAGATCCATGTCCCATCATCACCACAGTCTTTCCCTTAAGATCATCCAATGTAGACACCACATTTACAAGCTCTTGCATATCAGTATCCGTTTCCATCAAAGGAGCCCCCAAGGTAATCTGAACATCCTTGTATTTAACATTCATCTCCTCGACTAAAGTTTTCACTTCGTTATACTCAAGTCCAGGAATTAAGTGAAGAGATTGCACTACAATTTTCTTATATCCTTCATGAATTAGATTATTCAATGCCACCTCTGGAGAGTCAATATCTTTGAATGGGCCTTCTCCTCTTTTAATCAAAATATTACGAATAATATAAGAAGTAAAAGCCCATCTTACTGTAGTTTCTGGATTCGCTTTCTCTACTTCTTCTTTAATATTCATCAATGTCGCTTCCGGGCCAGGATAGGAAGAACCAAAACTTGCTAAAACAATAGCTGTTTTGTCTGCGTTCTTACTTACCGCTACGACATTATCATCATCTTTCGAACAAGACGCTAACATCCCTACCATGATGGTAAAGATCATAAAACTTTTCAAAATTGATCTCATCTTTATTTAGGTATTAAAATTTAAAGATTCTAATTAAACAGTCAGGTAAGAGGATGGTATACTATTTTATTTCTTACAGCATCTCTTCTCGGTTATCTTCATCGACGTTTGAAGGTGTGCTATAAATATTCCGACCACTTCATCGTAGTCACAAAGACCTTCTAGCAGTGGATATACAGTATAGTGATGTCTATCCAAAACAGACTTCCAGCTATCCTCTTCTTCTCCTGCCATATCGTTGGTTGCATGATCGCCAGCAACACTCATTAATGGCAAAAGCAGTATATTCTTAGATGGAAGTTTAGCCACCTCTTCTACCACATCCTGAATATCAGGTTTCGCCTCTACAGTTCCCACAACAAAAGTAGAATCTAGTGCTTTGAATATCTCTCCAATACGCTCATATCTATCGTTGGCATCATGAACCGATCCATGACCCATCATAACCACCGTACGATCACTTTTTGCAAACTTATGAACCAATATATTCGCCAATTTAGTCATATCCTGATCCGAAAACATCAATGGCACACCTAAAGACAAGGTCAACTGAGGGTTTGCTTTCTGAAAAGCCTCCACCTTTCCCTTTAAATCATTATACTCCGTGCCAGGAATAAGGTGAAGCGATTGCACTGCAATACGTTGATAGCCCTCGTTCTTAAGTTTTAACAATGCATCTTCAGGAGCATTGACATCCTTGTAAGGACCTACTCCTCTTTTGTGTAGTATCTTACGAATAATTCTAGAGGTAAAGGCCCATTGTATTTCAACTCCTGGATATGCCTTCACAAACTCCTCTTCAATATTTCTAAAGGTAGCCTCTGGACCTTTATAGGAAGAACCAAAGGTCACCAATAAAATAGCCTCTTTACACTCCTTCTCTGTTGATTTTGATCCTTTAGAAACACACGATGTGAATCCAACCAAAACCAATAGCGATACAACAATACTTCTAACACTCTTACAATTCATAACTTAAAATTTAATACCAAATATTGATGAAACAAACGAATTTAAGCATTACATGTCTCTTTCTAAGCCCCCAAAGATAAAGCTCTTAACAAGGGAAACAAATCATGTAATAGCGAAATGAAAAGCATCTTAACACCCATGGTATTTAGGCTAATAATCAACGTTAGGGACTTATTAATTAAAGAATACTTGCAGTCCAGCAAACAAGGTACGTCCTGGATTCAATGTACTATAATGGTATCCATAAGGCTTATCATCCACATAGTCAAACAGATTATCCACCCCCACTTTCGCATTAAACCTACAACGACTCACCTTGAAATTGTGGTTGGCAACAAAGTTCCACAGCATAAAACCTTCCACCTCTTCCGTTGCCTTTCTCTCATAGTACAATCTACTTGACTGTGCCTTTCCTTGTATCATATAGCGAAACCCAACATGTTTGGCTTGATGTAACCAAGACAACTGTGTGTTAGCTTTGTGCTTACTAACACCTTCTAGCTCTTTATCAGTAACTAGATCTTTAGCATCAACATAGCTATACCCTGCATTAAACTGCAAACAAGAACAGATTTTCCAATTCATCGACACATCGAGTCCTTTGGTCAATGCCTCATCAATATTTACTTGACGCCTAGTCTTCTTCACCCCTAAGCGCTTCGCATCTTCCGGAGTTGATATCGACTCATATGCAATCATATTGCGAATTTGGTTGTGATAAGCAGAAACAGTGAAATTAAACTTATGAAAATCAAACTCAATAGAAGCATCATAATACTTACTCTTCTGGGGCTTCAAACTAGGATTTCCTAGATAAAGATAGTGCGATCCCATTCCCTCTTTCTCATAGTAGTAATACAACTCTTTTAAAGTAGGAGCTTTGAAACCCTGCCCATAAGAGGAGCGTAACTTAATCCAGTCGTTTCCAACCATAGCAGAAACCTTAGGAGTAAACATCGAACCAAAAGCTTCATGGTTTACATATCTCACCCCTGCCACCAAGGTCACATATTGACTTTTCCACTCATCTTGAACATAGGCAGAAGTTGTGTTTGCACTCACATCATCACCTTTAAAGCGAAAAGGAGCCTCCAAGTACTCATTCATAAGTTCAGCACCCACACTCAGAGTATTATTTACTGACAACGAGAAGATCCCATTTAACTTCTCTGTACGTAATATCTGGTTGGTATTCAACTGTTCGTCACCTTTATTGAAGGTTTTCTGATGTTGCTTTCCATTTTCGTTATAAGAGATGTTATACTTCTGCCCATACTTATACTTGTACTTATAATTATCATAGTACGCTTCCAAAGAGATCTTGGCTTTATCCGAAAAAGTATAGATGGCATCCCCAGAGAAATTCATGTCTGTGAAATAGGAGTTGTAACTCTTATATTTAATGGGATATATGATCTCTTTGTCATAGAAGTATCCAGTAACCCCTACAGAGAACTTTTTATTTGGGGTATAACGTACCGAAGGTGTTATCGATCGATCCAAAAATTCATTTGACGCTTTGGCCAACGTCGGAACAGGATCTGTCATTCCTTTACGAATCATCTTGCTCGATGGTTTCCCCATAGGACTTAATTGCCACCCATCCGACTGCTTATGTGTCAGCCCAACAGAAGTAGTCCAAGAATTTACTTTATAAGAAACTTGCATATTCTCTCTAAACTGCCCATAAGCACCAACAAATCCATCATAACTAGCAGCAATTCCATTTTGTGGATCTTTGGTGATAATATTAATCACACCTGCGATGGCTTCCGAACCATATAGAGAAGACGAAGCACCTTTAACAATTTCAATCTGCTTTACATTAGATAAGGGAATACGGCTTAGATCACTATTTCCTCCCATATCACCATACATCCTTTTCCCGTTGATTAGAATGAGGATATAATCGTTCCCAAGACCATTAAGTTTCATAAACGATCCCATCGCATTAGGTGTAAACGACAACGAAGGATTCAATATTGATAGGGTCTGCTCAATATTGGCTGTTCCCATATCTGCAATCTGTTTCCCCGAGATAAATTCAGTACGAACAGGAACACGCTTTAAACTATGTGCCGTACCCGTAGCAGTAACCACCACTTCATCAAGTGCTTGATTCATTTTTACCCCATCAGACTTTACTGTAGAACCAGACAAGTCACTAGAACCTTTGGTACTTTGGGCACACACGACC
>JAONJW010000056.1 GCA_028377305.1 Prolixibacteraceae bacterium
AAGTATCTCTTTATTAATTAATTGATATTGTTGATGCGTCAATATATCGTTGTAACTTCTTTTTGCTTGTCGCAACTCTTTGGAGGTAAATCCATCTTCAAGTAGCTCTCTAAGACGTGTTAAGAGGTGCTTATGCATCTCTTCTTCTTTACCCAATTTAGGTAAGTATTGAACTCTAATCGTGAGTCCTAAAGAAGTTCCTACAATAGGTTCTATACTTAGATATTC
This sequence comes from Prolixibacteraceae bacterium, assembly GCA_028377305.1. Classification (GTDB taxonomy): domain Bacteria; phylum Bacteroidota; class Bacteroidia; order Bacteroidales; family Prolixibacteraceae; genus Halosquirtibacter. The sequence continues at coordinate 229 of JAONJW010000056.1, forward strand.
ATAGAAACCACTTAGTTCCTGAACCCATTGTTTGTTGCGGATAGAAACTAGGAGCTGGATTACATCTAGAGTAGTGATGAGTTCAATATCATTGTGAAAATTCGTTTGAATAGATGGTAATGGTGTATCTATAAAGAATATCTCTGTATTAATTGGGAACTCCTTAATCTGTACTGGATGGTCGTCATACTTTTGGTATGAATGGGTTGGACTTTGAACGAATATAGTTTTTTGGTCTATTTTTGGAAAGTAGGTCTCTATCTGATCTGTAGTCAGCTCTTGGTTTATATCACCTACAGCCACAATCTTAATCTTACAATCTTTAATCCATTGATTATAAAAATGTGATATCTTCTGCTTGGTTATGTTCTCTATCTGTTCTTTCGTGCCGAGAATATAGCTGCTGTTGTTTTCTCTACGCTCTGGACATTGCCAGTTATCAATATCTTCTCTTGTTTGATGAATTCTATTCCCTCCGAGAAGTAACTCTTCGATGATAATCTTCTTCTGTTTTTCTAAGACAGTTTCTTCTAAGGTTAGATTATTGATAATATCGCTGAAAAAAATAACGTATGCATCGGGTATCTTGTTGTTGACAAGTGTGATGTTGTCGATCTGAAGTGTTACGCCATTCGCATGTGTCTCAGCATTAAAATTTAGCCCCATCTTACCACCCATGTTCTTGTTGTACTGAACAATTGAGTCTTTAGGGAAGTTGATCGTTCCTTCAAACATCATATGTTCAAGGCAGTGGGTAAATCCTTTCTCTGCTTCACTCTCTGCATTGGCTCCTTTGTCGAAGAAGATGGCTAGTGAAGCTTTGTTGCCTTCCGATTTGTTTGTGATTACATCGTAGCTAATTTCTTTGTTATCCGCATTTAAATAGTTTTGGTCCGCTGCAGAAGCTTGATGAACGAAACACTGTAGTAGGGTAATTGAGAATAGAATAAGATATTTTAGGTGTCTTAGATCTGTCATAGATAGTTGTATTATAAATTCATTAAAGTAGGATGGTAAAAATAATATTCTAAATTAACATTAATAAACACATTTGCTGCTCATACATCTATATTATGTATTGTGCCTGCCTTACTTAAAGTGTTAAAATATGTGTATATTGTAATTTAAATTATTAATTTGCGTGCCACCATAAAAATAAAAGAGATATGAGAAGAAGTCTATTCCTGATTATTATGTTTTTGTTTGCATTAGGTGTGAATGCACAAGATGTGAAACCACCAAAAACATTGAAGAGAAAAGTGGCGATCGGGCGTTTTTCTAATGTAACCAAACAGTCCCAAAGTATTTTTTATAATCAAGAGAGTGATCAATTAGGTAAACAAGCAGCTGATATTTTAGCAACCAAACTCGCGGCAAGTGATAAATTCTTATTGATAGAACGTCAAGATTATGACAAGATTAAGAATGAGTTGTCAGAAACGGATCGATCTTCCGATGCAGGTTCGGGTAAGATTGGTGCGGACTTCTTGATTATCGGGTCAGTTACCCATTTGGGGCGTAAAACTGTTGGGACTCAGAAGTTCTTATCTAGTAGTATCAAGCAAGAAGTAGAGGCTGGTGTAAATCTTCGACTGGTTGATGTATCGACTGGTTTGGTTGTGTTTAGTGGGGAAGGGAAAGGAAACTCTACTGTGCAGGATAAGAATGTGTTGGGATATGGAAAGAGAGCCGATTATGATGCGACTCTAACTGATAAGGCTATTTCAGCTGCTATAAACCAGATGGTAGAGGAGATTATCAACAAGTGTATGGATATGCCTTGGAAAGCTTATCTTCTAACAGAAGAAGATGGTTCGTATATTATTTCTGGAGGTATATCACAAGGTGTTCATGTGGGAGACAAATACGACATCCTGAAGCCAGGAAAGAAAGTGAAGAATCCTCAAACAGGAATAATGATTCAGCTTCCAGGAAAAGTGGTTGGAGAGATTCATATTGATATGACTCTTGGTGATACTCCATCTACAGAGGTTTCGATGGCTTCACTAGTGTCTGGAAACATCGAAAAGGATCAGTTAAATAAATATCTAGTGGTAGAGAAAAAATAAAACGTAGACCTAATGAAGAAAATTATATATATCATGACCCTTCTTTTGGTAGGGGTTAGTTGTAGAAATACATATGTAGCTACTACTTCTGGCATTGCAGAGAATGCATCTATAATTCTGATTACAGAAAGAGTCAACCATAAGAAATACAATAAAGGAGAAGTGTTGATGCAAGTGGATGGAGAGACATATACTATAGATAAAGTTGAAAAAGAGAAGCGTGCTATAAAGGCAAAGAAGCTTCCTGTAAAGCAGGGGAAGCACCATGTTGTAATCACACTCAATGGGGAGGTCGTAATAGATACCCAAGTATTTATAGGTCGTAATGAAACAAGGAAAATTGTATTGAGATGAGAAAAGTTTTTCACCTAATTTTCTTGGTGATCCTTCTTTCTAGTTGTTCTAGTTCAAAGTACTATTGGGGCTCGTTTGACAAGTCTACCTTTAAATATAATAAGAAGATGACTCCAGAAACAAAGGTGCTATTAATGGACAATTATCAAAGAATTATAGGTCACTGTAGTGGCCCTTCTAGTAGTAAAGAAATTCCTCCAGGAATATATGCCGATTATGGCTATATGTTAATTCAAATAGGGAAAGTTTCCGAAGGAAAAGCATTTCTTGAGAAGGAAATTGTATTGTATCCTGAGTCAGAGAAAGCTGTGAACTATATTTTAGAGAAGATAAAATGATGAAAACGAAATACATTCTGATTGTATTGCTGTTTGTCGTTGTGTTTCACTCGTGTGCTCCGACGAACCAAATGGCTTTGAAACGATCCTCATATGAGGATTATTATGAAGAGAAGCCGGCTTGTGTCATGATTATGCCACCAATGAACAAGTCTACTAAAGTGGAAGCGAAACAGTTTTTCTATGTTACCTTAGTCCAGCCACTTGTGGAGAAAGGTTTTTATGTTGTTCCTCCTTATATGGGGATCGAAATGCTCAAGAATGAGAGCGCTTATGATGCAGAAGATCTGTATGGGAGGTCGTTGCTTGCAGCCAGTACCACCTGGGGAGTGGATGCCGTACTTTTTACCACTATTTACGACTGGAAGAAGGTCGGAACGGGTGCTGTTATGGTCGATATCAGCTATGAACTTAGGTCTACGACTTCCAATAAAGTGTTGTATAAACGAAGAGGAGATGTAACGGTTTATATGACTAGTAACTCAGGTTCTATTCTTGTGAATTTGGCTGCAATCGCTTTAAAAACAGCCTTTACTCGAGAGATTAGTGTGGCTAAATCTTGTAATGTTATAGGGTTGGCTGATTTACCTTATGGGGCTCACAGCAAATTGTATTTAAATGATAAAGATACTCCTATTGGAGAAGATAAATTCTCTATTGTAGTCTCGCAGTAGAAGATAGCACGCTACTATATTTTTGTAATAATCAAGGATATCTCTGAAATAGAGGTGTCCTTGTTTTTTTGTTTATGATGCGTATGTTCAGGTGGTAAGGGGAGCGATTGGAGTGTGTTTGTAGCGTTAAATTTGGTTTTATTTATTAATATGTGTATGTTTGTATTATACAAGATGTATAATACAAATAGAAATCAACTGTATGAACAATGAAGTAGATCCATTATTAGAGGCGTGGGAAGAGACTTATAAGAAGGGGCAGTTGACACTTTGGATATTCTTGGCACTAAAAGAAGAACCAAAGTATGTGGAGGAGATAAAACTATTTGTAGAGACCACCTCTAATGGAACCATGCGATGTGAAGAGCAGAGTTTATATCGCACACTAAGGAAATATCGTCACATCGATGTGGTCGATTTTGAAACCCGTAAAGGGTTCAAAGGTCCTGACCGAAAATACTATTTCTTAACAGAACTTGGCAAGAAGCTATTGTCACAGTTTCTATCGAGAAATATAGCACTATTTTTTAATGAGAATGTACGTAATCTAATTGAACAGGAGGCTTAAAATGAAATTCCTTACAAAAAATCTAATTTACTTCGCAACAGTCATTGCAATAACATCCATCGCATTTGACTTTCTATTCTTCAATATGAACCTTGGAGTCGGTGCTGGAACATATATTCTTCCAATAGCATATGGAATGATCTGTTTTTGTGCAGGATGGTTCTTCGGAAGACGCGATCGAATGGAACTAAATCTTTGGGATATCGGATTCCGTTTTAACCTCACAACCTTTCTAGTCTGTAATAGTATCCATGAGGTCTGGTATCGTTATGTTCTTGACGCTTCAGGAAGCTTACTTAGAGGACTGCATAATGGAATGCTGATATGGTCATTCTTTATAATAATTCACTTCTATTACTTTATGCGCTGTCGTCGAGGGTCCATTAAAGGGTTAAAGAAAGACCAAATATTTGATTAGAAGCTAACAGAAGTTTTTAAATCAAAAACAAAAAGTGTCAGGTATAAAACGATATACCTGACACTTTCTTAAACTAAAATATTGTCTGTAAGGCTTCCCTATCTTGTTCTGAAAGCATTATGCCATTTTGCACTCTTATTCGCTTCAATCATCAACACTTCGCTACCTACTTGTATCTTATATTGACCTTCTTCGATAACCCACTCCTTATTCAAATTCACAAAGGCAAGTTCCGATGCCGCTACCTTAAACTCTACTGTTTTTGTCTCATTCGGATTCAACGAAATCTTATCAAATGCACGCAGACGTCTATTGTCTGGAGTAATTGATGCATATAGATCCGAACTGAATAGAAGTACAGCCTCTTTGCCTGCTCTAGATCCAATATTGGTAACATCCACAGAGAATGTAATCGTATCATGAGGTCCAAAAGCTTTCTTATCACTCTTCAGGTTACTATATTTAAATGTCGTATAACTTAAACCGTGACCAAACCCATACTGTAGATCTTGTACCGCCTTATAGTTATATGCTCCTTGCATTTCCGTTCTATTCTCCGCAGGCTTATAGTCGTAGTTTATTAGTGAATTAGGGTGCTTAGGATAGGTGTAAGGTAGACGTCCTGAAGGATTTGTCTTACCAAAAAGAATATCTGCTGTTACCTCTCCTCCATAAGTGCCTGGAAGATACGTGTGTACCACTGCCTGTGCTAAAGGTTCGATGGCTGAGATCGTTCTTGGACGCCCCTCATTTAATACCAAAACAATTGGCTTTCCTGTTTTAGCTAACGCCTTTACAAGTTCCTGCTGGTTCTCCGATAAAGATAGATTATTTAAATCTCCAGGCTTCTCTGTATAGGTGTTTTCACCAATGCAAGCAATAATCACATCTACCTTTTTTGCAGCTCTAACAGCTGCTTGTATATCAATGTTCTCCTCTTCCCAATAGGCTCCATTCATCTTATAGTTAAGACCAGGAACATACGTGACATGAGATGCGATATCTTGTATCGATTTAAGAAACGTATTGTGATTATCGATATACTTCTCCACCTTTTCACCTTGCCACGAAAGGGTCCATCCACCTTGAAGGGTACGCATTGAATTTGCATTAGGACCTGTTACAAGAACTTTAGTCGAAGAAGAGAGTGGCAATAACTCTTTCTCATTTTTTAGTAATGTAATCGACTCCTCAGCAGCTCTTTTAGCGTCCTCTTGATGGGCTTTACTAGCGAAGTTCTTATATTCATTATAGTCGAACACTGGGTTTTCAAACAGTCCCAAACGGAACTTCAAACGTAAGATACGTCTTACCGCATCGTCTAGACGTTCCATTGAAACTTCCCCCTCTTTCACCAATGCTACAAAATCCTCTGTATACTTCACATCATAAGGAACCATGGCCATATCAATTCCTGCGTTGAAAGCTATCTTAATCGCCTCCTTATCATCTTTTGCAATACGATCACGCACATATAGGTTATTAATATCTTGCCAATCCGTAACCACCACACCATCAAAATTTAGGTCTTGCTTTAGCATCTCAGTGATAAGGTGGTGGCTTGCATGCACACTCTCTCCATTTACAATACCAGAATTGACCATTACTGTTAATGCACCAGCCTCTACTGCTTTTACAAATGGCTCATAGTGCTTCTCAATAAGATCTTGAACAGGTATATTGGCTGGGGTTCTATCTTTTCCATTAAAAGGTGCACCATATCCCATATAATGCTTTAAACAGGCCGCTACGTGGTGTCTGTCTATACTATTCTTATCACCTCCTTGATACCCTTTGATCACCTCTTTACCCATCTCAGAGACAAGATATGCATCTTCTCCAAAAGTTTCCCACATACGTGGCCAAGCTGCATTTCTTCCCAAGTCAAGAACAGGGGAGAAGTCCCATGGAAGGTTTGATGCTCTTGTTTCGTATGCCGTATTTTCGGCTCCTTTGAACACCAACGATCGATTAAACGTTGCTGCTTGCCCAATCTGTTGAGGAAGAAATGTAGCATCTTGTGTGTAGGTCGTCCCGTGAATAGCATCAATACCATAAATAACAGGAATACCTGTCGTTTCGATAGCCACTTTTTGTATCTTACTTACCACATCATGCCACTCCTTTAGTGTTAGTGGTGTATTGGATGCCGTGTTAAGAATAGACCCCGTTTTTCGATTAACCAAAACATCTTTAAGCATCACTTCATCCAACTGGAATGGGAAATGACTCGTGTATACATTCTCCCCCTTACCAATGACGTCAAGAGTAAATTGCGCGGTTTGACCTACCTTCTCTTCAATGGTCATCCTTTTAAGGATCGCTTCGATTTGATCTTCATAAGGCGAAGTTTTATTCTCTTTCGTACAAGAAAACATGGAAGCAAAAACTGCTATACATGTTAAGATGATGAATCTGTTCTTCATTTCAGTATATAATTTAAATATTTTGATTTCAATAGAAACTAATCGGTATAAAATCAATCCCAGTGAATGGATTAATAGAGTGTTATATGGTTGGTTTGCCCTCTTGATATTTGTCCTCTACTATCTTTTGCTTCGACATACCAGCTCCAATCTCCTGCCTCCATTTCGCTATGGAAACTTGTAGTCGTAATATCTCCTTTTAGTAGGGTGAAATCTGATGCGTTACTCTTTTTTGTATATATATTATAGACGATCTCTCCATCTCCTTTGGTCGAGGGCTCCCATGTAAAATGGATATCTCCTGCCGACAACCCTTGTAGTGGTGTTAACGCCTTAGGTATTGATGGAAGATCTCCAATGACTCCGAGCCCTTCTGTTCCGAACGACATGATATCTCCTTTGGTACTCGACGTCGCATCATGCACCTCAATCTGCCAATAGTACTTTGTCGAAGGTGCTAGTGGCTCTTCAGTGGTATAATATGGCTCATCAATATTACTTTTGATGACGCCTAACTTCTCTTTATCTGTCCCAAACCAAATAGTAAATGTCATTCTATCACGCTCTGGGTCACTCGCTTCCCAGGACATCGATGGCGTTAACGAATTACAAGTAGCACTATTTAGTGGTACAATATTATCAGGCTTATTGGGGGCCAAATTGGGAGTTTCTGACTTTTCACAACTAACCAATAGTGAGAACAGACTCCATAATATCAATTGCTTCTTCATCTTTGTTGTTATTAGGTACTATTGGACGATAATATTAAAGGTCTCCACCTCTTCTTGATGACTAACCTTAAGTATATATGGGCCCTTAGCTAGAGGTTGAAGATCAAGTGAAATCAGGTTATTATATGTGTTATGAATACGCTGATATATCAACTTCCCATCTGTCGAATAGACCTCTGTTTGATAGCTCTTCGCGTCACTCTCATAAGGGATATTAATATAAAGTGTCCCACTGGTCACTGGGTTCGGATATATATTTACAGACGCAATAGAGAAGGTGATATCACTATCTTCAGAGCAGAGGTTACTGTCAGAAACCTTTGCTGTGTAGCTTCCCGACACCAAGTTATTTACTGTTAGAGTGCCCTTCTGCGTTATCTGCTCTTGACCGTTTAAAATAACAGTATAAGGTGCTTCTCCACCTTCAATATTAAATGAGACACTCTTGCCATCCACTCTTGCGGTGGCGTATAGAGAAGCAGGCTCCTCTAGAATGACTTTATGCTGACTACTATATGGATGTATCGTAGAGGTTAGAATATCATACTCTCCTGCAGACAGCCCCTCAATCTGATATGGGATATTCTGACTTACATGGTAGGTATCTCTACTATTCAACGTTACCTCCATAGGCGAGGCTTTACTTAATATTGTAATACTGCCGTTATTCAATTGATAACAGGTAGGGGATTGGTAGGATAGGTTAAAATTGGCTGATGAAAAGATCTCATCAGGACTGTCTGAGATCGTTTCACCAACTTGTTTTAGTTCAAACCAATTCAGGTTATGCTCCTGTTGCTCTACCTTTAAGCGGAGTCGGTAATCCCCTTTATGTAGAAGTATTGACTTGATCGCTTTCTGTGTCTGCCATGTCGTCCAACTCCCTGTTGATCTTAGAGTGAATGTCTTTATTAAGTCAAAAGTGACCCCATTATCTTTGCTTAGCCACATAGATATTTTAGGTGCACTTTGTGTCGATGCTATTCGCATATCTAGATCATAATAGCTCGTATTTTCTACCGCAATAAGATAGTCTAAGTAGTACCCCTCTTTAGCATATGATGAGTTTTTTGATCCATCTACATCGGAGGTGTTTTCAAAGGCAAAACCATTATTAAAAACAAAATCTTCTGCTTCAATCTTCCCTGGGACACGAAACTGTCGTGGCAATAGATTCTCGATATCCAGACTAGTGAAAGAGGCCAATGGCTGTGCTTGCGAAGTAATATTATCTCCACGATAGCTCAATGTCAGTTGATTGAAATAGGTGAAATCAGAACAACTTATCTCAAGCAGACGGTCATTATCTTTACTTATTTCAACATCTTGAATACCAATAAACTTACCAGTATCATCAGATAAGGTGAAGTCTATTGGATTCAGAACACTTGTACTATTAATCGACTTATTTACTGTCACAAAAATCTTTCCGCCTACACTATTGGTCTTGGCAGACAACACATGGAAATCTACTGTATTAATAGGTTTACCATCGGTAAATTCAAAGTAGTTAAGATTTGCTCCCCCTTGAATAAAGTAGAAGACCACCTTTACCTCTCCCTTTGGCAATACAATATCTTTAAATGTCGTCGTAGTCCATGTATCATAATTCGCTGTAGATGGTAACGTCAGTGTGGAGGTAATATCTACACCATTGGCCATAATCTTGATCAACGACGCATTCCCAGCATGACGAATATGAAGATTAAATGCCTCTATCGACGGATTATTCACCGTATATTGTATCCACTCTTTGTCGGCAGTCCATCCTACATTATACGCTGCGCCAACCAATGAACCATCGTCGCTCTTATCGGCACATGGTTGAATGTCTACCGCATCATTTCGGTATGTCCATCCTGTATTCCAATCCGTATAGTCGGTAACTTGGCTTAAGTTGGCTGTATCTTTATCCCAATAGGTATACCCATTTTTACCCATATCAAAATCAGCAAACCATGTCTTATCTCCCACAGCGTGCTTTTTATAGGCTTTACCATCGTCGGTATGTGGTTGACGGATCATCGCATCGATCACATCATACATGATGCGGACATTTTCGATCTTATGGTTCTCTGCCCATTGATTTAAGGCATCTACTGCTTCTGACCCTGTCAGGTCATCTGTAGTACTCTCCGTTCTCCATCCATCAACGAGTCGCTTGTATGCCTTTGGCTCTTCCACATACATCACGTTATTGATTCCATTCTTCTTTACAGGCCACCATGACCATCCAATATCTTTACTCTCACAGAGTTTAATCAAATGGGTATACCACACATTCGAGTTCTCTCCACTCTCTCCTAACCAAAGAGGAACATCATATTTATCACTCTTTTCAATGATCCAATCCAATGAGTTTGCATCCACATTGTTCCAATACTTATGGAAACTGATCGCGATATTATCGTCCCATAGAGTTTCTGGTAAACCATCATAGTTGTTAGCCCAATCATTTCCTTCTAAGAAAACAATATGATTATCTCCAGTAGACCTGATGGCATCCGTACACTCCTCCAAAAGGCTCCACAACATTTGGTTGTTGTCATTCTTCAGTTCGCTCCAATTGGTCTCGTTTAACAAGTCATATCCACCAATCCATGCTTCGTTCTTATAACGATCGGCCAACTTCTTCCATAGTGCCACCATCTTATGTCGATTGTTGACATCTTCCCACAGAGATAGTTTATTCGGATCATAATCACTGATATCTGCATTACGTCCTTGACCACCTGGTGCCGCATGTAGATCTAAAATAAGATACATATTATTAGCCTTACACCAACTTAATACTTGATCTACTCGTTCAAAACCACTCTCATACCAAGTATATTCATGTTTGGATAAGTTCGAAGCACTCTCTCTCTCGATAGGAGGAGTAAACTGGTTATAATGCATCGCCAATCGAAGACTATTAAATCCCCATTGCGCCATCGAATCTACATCTGCCTTGGTCATATGGTTATGCCACCACTTTTCGAAGAAGTCATCCGTAGCACTCTCTCCAATAGTGTCTATAAGTTTCTGACGAAATTCATGTTGTGTTCCTGTAACACCCGCCGTTTTCATCATATACCCCTCCATCAACACCCAGTTACCAGTACCTATTCCTCGTAAAATAACCTTCTCTCCTTGGTCATTTTTTATAAGCTTTCCTTCTGTCCTAAGCGTCTGGGCGGTACTATTGTATACGCTTAAGAACATTATAATGAGCGGAAGAATGTGTTTCATGTTGCTTCTGTAATTTTATACGTTTGGGAGTAAGTAGAGAGGTGTAATTACCCTCTCTACATACTATATGTATCGTGCTATAAACTATCGTCTATTAAACCTTTTCTTATGATTTAATGGATCGTAATCCCTGGATAGGACCTCTTCAAAACCATGTCATCGATATAGATTACACCACTAGTTCCTTTTCCATGGCTAAACATAACCCATAGATGTTTAATGTCTGAAGCGGTAATTTTATCGCCAGAGAAATCTTTATCTGAAAAGTCAAAAGAGATATCTACCCATTGACCTGTAGCATCAACTGTTTTTTCTACCTCTACTCTACCATCCCAACTATCACTGGTCGAGAGTCCAATTTTAATCAGCCTCTCCTCCTCAGGCATATTAAAGGGATAGTCAATCCCGCCAATATTTATGGTTTTATCTTCTAAGTAGATACGAAAAGCAACCTCACTGTACTCATCCGCAAAATCCATAGAAACACCATTAAGACTATAGCGAGCCTCAGTCCACCAGCCTCCTGATTTACCCATCACAAGAACATTACTTCCGCCGAAAGCATAAGGATTGGTATTAGGATTATACTCATTAAGAAGTTTTGTGTCTCCATTGGCCTCTCCCCAACTTCCTGCGAAAGGAGTGGTGTTCTCAAAGTCAAGGAAGCTCACATCCTGCTTTTTAATCTCTCCATTTTCAATGGACACTGTCGTTTCTGCACTCAACATCGCACCTTGCACTGTCGCTTCAAACTTCACATTATAGTCTCCTGCTTCTAGATATCTGATGATGGTATCGGTCGTACTAGTTTCAACCCACTCTCCATTACCAAAGTCCCATTTGCTATTCTCAAATACCGTGGATGGATCGCTATTGATCATTAACTGTCTGAGATTCTCTTTTCCTGCTACACCTGATTCTGAAATATCCTTAACCGAGATCAGCTGTTCTGCCTTTACCGTGATCTTATCGAATGTTTTCTTACTCACTCTATTTCCATTAACAGCTGTAAGAATTGGCTGATATTCTCCGTCCACCGTATAGATGATGATACCTGACTCTTCACGTACCGTCTTGCCATCTCCTAAGTTCCACTCAATATAGCTTAGTCCTTTTGTATTATTCGAAAATTCATAACTATTAGGGATGCCAGTAACACTAGAAACATCTTTAAATGATGCATCTAGATTCACAACATTTTCATCCCAACTCTTTGGATCTCTATCCTCTTCACAACCAAAGGTGATGGATAAGAGTAATATTGCTGCTATATATAGAATTTTGTTCATCGTATTATTGTTTTAGTATCCTTAGCAATTAGATTCCACATCCAGGAACTTTCTGAATCAACTCAATGTCATCAATCATGATCACACCAGTACCATCTCTACCAGCACCCCTATCATTATCCCAATTATGAGTGAACATAAACCAGATGCTCTCTATCTTTGTAGGATCTACTTGATCGAAAGTCGTATCTGAGAAATCAAACTCCACATCCACCCACTGTCCTAATTCACTTACCTTAATCTTACGTTCTATCTCTTGTCTCCCAGAACCATCATTCAATCCGATCTTAAGATTTAGGTAGGACTCAGGAATATTGAAATCAAAATTACCTTCAGGTACCTCAAAAGTGTTGGGAATATAGAAACGTAGTGCTACCTTTCTCCACATACCATCCTTTGAGAAATCGAATGTATTATTTGTGAAGTCATAAGCAGTTTCTGTCCACCAGCCCCCTGATTTACCAATAAGCAACACATTGTTGTCTTTAGGAAACTGATAAGCTGTAGCTTCATCCACATGATACTCATCAAAAAGAGGCGTGTCATTCTTATTTTTATTCACCCATCTTCCAGCATATGTTGCTTCATCATCGAAGTTGTCCATCGATACCCTCTTTCCAATAGCACACCACAATGTCTCTGTAGCGTCTACATCTGCAACTTTCTTTGAAAGTTCTCCATCATACGTGTATCCATTAAACGTAATGTTATACTTCCCTGGTTCTATATAGTAGATCGTATCTTTCTCCTGCTTACTGGTCTCTCCATTTCCAAAATCCCAAGTAATGAACTGTATCGCCTTGCTATCCTCACCACCTGCTCCACGAACATATTCCACTTCATAAATCTGTTTGGCTAGCTCTCTTACATTGACCTGAATGTCATTCTTTAGCGCTTCTAGTCCTGCTGGATCAGGTTTTTTATAATCCTCTACAACACCAACTTCAGTTGGTTCACAACTCCATACACCAAAGCATATGAATATCAATAGTAGTTTGAATGTTAATTTCATAATATGCTAGTTTTGTTGTGGTTTAATAGCCTTGGTTTTGCTTTAGTGGTACTGAACTAGAACTGGATAATTGAATCTGCACATCAGCAATAGGCCAAACACCTCTTGTGGCCTTGTTGAACTGCACATCAAATGGTGCTTCATAGTGGTTAGTGATCGCTGCATCTGCCACATCTAAACCTCTACGTAATAAGTCCCAATATCTTAATCCTTCACCTAAGAACTCTTTCCTTCTCTCTTCAAACACTTTATCTAGACTCACCGAAGGGTGGGTGGTCAAACCGGCTCTTGCTCTTACCTCTTCATAATAGCTCTGTGCCGTACGAGAGAAGTTGCCTCCTTTTAACGACAACTCTGCTGCCATCAATAAAACATCGGAATACCTAACCACAGGGCGGCCATCAGGGTGTCCTGTAAATGTAGGATCATCCACATATCTACTTAGAGGGGTGAATTTCTTAAAATAGTATCCCGTATACTGATAGCCGTGGCTATAGTTATCTGCCCCAATTTCATCGTCTGCATTCAAGATGGTAGCATCACGACGTGTATCCGCAGGATCAAAAATATTATATACCTCTGGGCGAATCGTACCAAAACCCCATCCTGAAGCATAGGTCGTTGTGTTCGAAAGGTCTCTTACACCATAGAATTGTACATCGCTACGACTCGCACCCTTTCCGTTAAAAGAGTAAGGAATTTGGAACACATGCTCTGAGCTATAATAGGTCTTATCCGAACCCGACACCAACCACAGATCTGCAAAGTTATCCACCAAATGATAACCACCATTCACAATAATATCATCAACCACAGCACTAATAGAGTTCAAAGTAACACCACCTGGCATCTCTGTTTTCGAATAGAATCCAGTATAAAACAGATACATACGTGCCAACATCGCTTCTGCTGCATATTTTGTTACCCTCCCTTGTTCATTCTCAACAACCGTAGCAGGTAGATCCTCTATCGCATCCATATAGTCACGAGCAATTTGTTGATACACATCGTCTGGCGATGCTTGTCCCACAGGATTGTCTGCGAGAGTAATCGGAGTGGTAATCAATGGGATGTTCTCATACATTCTTACCAAATTCGAATAGATGTAGGCACGAATGAATTTAAGCTCCGCAATCACACGTCTCTTCTCCACTTCGTCTTTAAATGCAATAGCAGGAACTTTCTGTAGTGCGATGTTGGTACGATAGATTCCTACATATCCTTTCCACCAGAATTGATCGTGTTGCCAATCGGTTGCCAACATCTTATGTTTCTCAAATCTTCTGACATCCACACCATCCGAAGAGTTACCTCCTCCGGTAAACATATCGTCGGAACACATATTTAGAAAAAACTCAAACTCATTGGTTCCTCCCTTGTCTTCGGTAATCGCATTATATGCTGCATATAGTGCGGCATGCGCATCTTCTTCTGTTTGATAGAAGTTGTCTTCTGTCGTCGCAGTATGATTGTCCACTTCTAAAAAGTCCTCACATCCTGTTGCCAGCATGGATAGAACGGTTATAGTGAAGTATAAAATATATTTATTCATAATAATAGACGCTTTAGTACTAGTCATTTAATGTATTTATGATGGGTGTCTCTTGATCATATGAGATTGTAATCCATCGTCTCTTCCATGATGACTAGTCCGTTTAACTAGATTAAAACTTAAGGTTTAGTCCCACAGTATATGTCCTTGCTTGTGGATACGTTCCAGTGTCAACACCTGAGTTTATACTTCCCGATCCAAATTCAACATCTACGCCTGAATAGTCGGTAAATGTGTATAGGTTTTGTGCGGCAACATACACTTTCAAATAGTTGATGTTCAACTTAGAGAGGAAGCTCTTATTGAATGAATATCCAAGCTGCACGTTTTTAATACGTAGGTAGTCTCCATCTTCAACATATCTATCTGAGAATCTACTGAAGTTCTTATTTGGGTCCTCAATGGTCGCTCTAGGTTCGCTGTTCGAGCTATTCTCTCCTGTCCAACGATTAAGCATCGTGGTAGGTAAATTCGTCATCCCCGCATCCAGTCTACGTGATAAGTTCGCGATCTGATGACCTCCTGCGCCTTGTAAAAAGATAGAGATATCAAACCCTTTCCAATCTGCAAACAAGCTCAATCCATAGAAATAGGTAGGAGTGGAGTTCCCCAAATTAATCTTATCCTGATCATCAAGAATACCATCCCCATTTTGATCTACGTAGCGTACATCCCCAGGTTGTGCATTGGGTGACATCTGTACAATATCGCCGTTGTTGTTCACCGATACTGGCTGGTTATCAACATCTACTTGGTTTTGGAACAGTCCATCAGTTTCATATCCCCAGAAATAGCCCAATGGTAGTCCCTCTTCTGCTCTGGTAACCATACCGTAAGTCTGAACAACAGCACCTCCAAGCACCTTCTCATCGTTTCCAATATAGGTTACGTTATTCTCGTTGAACGAGATATTTGCTTTCGCTCCCCATGAGAAACTACCAATCTTATCATTGTAACCTAGATCGAATTCATAACCTCTGTTTCTAACCTCTGCTGCATTGTCTATAGGCGAATTACTTCCGTAGTGCCCTGGTATCTTCACCTCAAGAAGAAGATCTTTGGTCAACTTATTATAGTAATCAAACGTAAAGGTTAACTTACTATCGAAGAAGTGTACATCCAATCCAATATCTGTCTGTTCTGAAGTCTCCCAACGGATATCAGGGGTGGGTATCGTATTGGGTGCCAAACCTTGGTTTGATGTGCCACTAGTTAGTGGGTTTCCTAATACATAACTTCCTGCATTAGAGATATTGGATATGTAAACGAAGTTACCAATATGGTTACTACCGTTCTGACCCCAACTCGCTCTTACTTTTAGAAAGTTCGTAATATCTTTCAACGAAGCCATAAAGTCCTCATTCGAAAGTACCCATCCTCCCGAAACTGAAGGGAAGTATCCAAACTTATTGTCTTTACCAAATCTCGATGATCCATCTGCTCTAAAAGTAGCCGACAGGAAGTATTTATCGTTGAAATCATAATTCATTCTAGAGAAGAAGGAGAGCATCCTATTTGGAATACCTTTTCCACCTGAAGCATTCCGTGTGGCTTTATCACTTAATGTATTGTCGATATATGCATAGTCCGCTCCTTTAGGTGTTTGGGTAATATCCACTCCACTTCCCCATAGGTTATGCGAAGTCTCTTCTAAGATGGTATTTCCTAATACAAAGTTGACTTTATGCTTTGAGATCTCCAGGTCATACGTGATCACATTTTCCCAATTGTAGTTGAAATATCGGGTCAT
The DNA here is from genome assembly GCA_028377305.1 of Prolixibacteraceae bacterium. Classification (GTDB taxonomy): domain Bacteria; phylum Bacteroidota; class Bacteroidia; order Bacteroidales; family Prolixibacteraceae; genus Halosquirtibacter. The sequence continues at coordinate 16,641 of JAONJW010000056.1, forward strand.
GCTCTTCTGTACATCATCAACTAAATTGTAGTCCGATGGACTTAACTTATACTCTGGATTATAGTTCTCCCAAGTCACATAAGCCAGATCCATACCATAGGAACTCTTGAACTTCAAATTCTTAAGAAAACTATACTCTAAGAACATATTACCTACGAACTTATCAGTTCTAGTATTCGAATGAAGATAGGCCATCTTACCCACAGGATTCGTAATCCCTTGGGTAACATTCTCTGACACCCCATATGCTCCATCTTCATCTCTTACGGGAGTTAAAGGATCAAGATTGTATGCCGAAGCCAAAGGGCCTCCATAGATATTATTGACAGAGATTCCACTACTCTCAATGTTTGAGTAATAGAGTGAAGTACCTGTTCTTAGCTTATCGTTATGACTCTTGGTCTCCGCATTCACTCTCGCTGTGATACGACTATAGTTCGAATTATTGGGAGCAATCAATCCATCTTGCCCAAAATATGATAGTCCAGTAGAGATCTTTGCATGCTCTGTTCCTCCATTTAAGGTCACACTATGATTCATCATAGGAGCATTCTTACTGTATATCTCTTCTTGCCAGTCCGTATCTGCTCTACGATTAAAAGAGGTTGGACGAACACCATCGTTTAGTTGCGCCTCATTATAGTACAGAACATATTGATCTGCATTCATTAAAGAGAGCTTTCTCTCAGGGTTCTGAACACTATAGTATCCATCATAGTTTACCGTGAACTTCTGTGCTTTTCCTTTCTTTGTCGTGATCAGAACCACACCATTTGCTCCTCTGGCACCATAAATAGAAGACGATGCAGCATCTTTAAGTATCTCCATACTCTCAATATCCCCAGGGTTCAGATAGTCTATGCCACCTACTGGTAACCCATCAACAATATAGAGTGGGTCTGCATTTCCATTGGTTCCTGCACCACGAATACGAACTGACATTCCAGCCCCTGGCTGTGCTGAACTGCTGGTTACCGTAACCCCTGCTGTTCTTCCTTGTAGGGCTTGTTCTACTCTTAAGTTCTGTGTCTTATCAATATCCTCTTCTCCAACAGATGAAATGGCTGCTACAATAGAGCTCTTCTTTCTTGTGCCATAACCAACTGCCACCACTTCGTCAAGTCCAATGCTGCTCGACTGTAAAATAACATTTACAACTGATCCTGTCTGTCTCCCTTTTATCGAGACCTCCTCTGTCTGCATCCCGATAAATGAGAAGACCAATACAGCATTCGGTGGAATATTATTTAAGGTGTAGTTTCCGTCAATATCAGAAATAACCCCTTGGGTCGTTCCTTTGATAATAATGTTTGTTCCAGGTATACTACTGTTTTGTTTGTCTGTTACTCTTCCAGAAATGGATAGGTTTTGAGCTAACAATTCCGTAGAACTGAACAACAGTAATACCACGCAAATTAGATTGAAGATTCTCATAGTGTTTCACTTTTTACTGGTTTAGTGTCATACATAACATTTAGTCTTATTTCGAGTTTGTATGAGTAAAACTATGCATTAATCCATTTAAGTGTGGATAACAACTATCGATTCAAGGTAGACAGAAAATGAAAAATATTTATTTTATCTAGACAGGAGTGGTTAATGCGCTTATATTAAGCTTAATAAAGAGGTGTTTAAAATAAGAGTGATGCTGTGATTCTGTACAATAATGGATGTTTGTACGTACTATTATTGCTTGAAATATCATCTGTCTAGACCTATCTAATGCATTCCCCCTTAGAAACAACTTGTGCGATGGATTAGTTCCCCTACCATACCAACCAATTTCCCTCGTGCCATTGGTTCTAAATTTACGGTAGAACAACCTTCTAGTGCAACAACCTTTTAGTTATAGTCAGTATTTATACAGGTTGGAGCCTTGGGTAATAAAATAAAACCTACAAACAAGGGCTGAAGGTCTGGCCCCACATAAGTTAAAGAAAAGTATCATTAGCCACAGATTTAACGGTACGAGAGGGATACCACCACCGCTGGGAACGCTGAGCTCCAGCTCGGCATCGTGTGTCAACTTTACCATCGAGCAATTTGATCGTGATGTAATCTATGCAGATGAATACTAGGGTTGTGGCTCTCTTGTGGTACGATGCCGAGCGGAGCGCTGCGTTCCCTGCGGTGGTGGTATCCCTCTCGTGCACATTAGCGCATCATACAGGTTGGAGCCTTGGGTAATAAAATAAAACTACAAACAAGGGCTGAAGGCCTGGCCCCACCTAAGTTAAAGAAAAGTATCATTAGCCACGGATCTAATGGATCAGAGGGAAACCACAACCGCTGGGAGCGCTGATCACCAGCTCGGCATCGTGCCACAACACATCAATGCGCACGGCGTGCCAATGAATTGACCGATGAAACGGATTTCTTTTATATGCTGCGACTTTCCCTGAAAGGGAAACCGAACGTAGCCCAATGGTGGAGACCATATGTTGCGCAGTAGCGCATCATACAGGTTGGAGCCTTGGGTAATAAAATAAAACTACAAACAAGGGCTGAAGGCCTGGCCCCACCTAAGTTAAAGAAAAGTATCATTAGCCACGGATCTAATGGATCAGAGGGAAACCACATCCGCTAGGAACGCAGTGCTTCAGCTCGGCATCGTGCCACAAGACATCAATGCGAACGGCGTGCCAATGAATTGGCACAAACTTCCACATACCAACGTC
>JAONJW010000057.1 GCA_028377305.1 Prolixibacteraceae bacterium
TGCAAATGTAGGAAACTCCTGCTTTTACACAAAATTATTACGATGAATTCTTCCCATTATTTGGCAACAAAAGCGCCAAAGAACTAAAAATCAACAAAATTGATTTCGACTTTTTTTAAAATAATTTTCACCCCCATTCCATTAAATCATGATTATTGTAATTCCACAAGACAATAATGACTCCAAAACATGTTCTTCTCAAGAGACAAATCACACCATTATGGACCATATTATAGTTTTTAATAGGCTATAGAATCCCATAACACAACCAGATAATATCGTTTTTCATAAACAAAAGCTCGTCATAGATTCCTACCCTAAACCAAGACCTCCTTTAATTAAACAATAATGAACACCTACGCTCCCCTGTTATCTTTCTTTATCTGCCTAAAAGCTATTTTGAGTAAAAAGGCAAAACGAATATGGACCTGAAAACTTTTACCCTTGACTATTCCTTATTGTTAAGGCACGGTTTATTATCGTTAAAAGGAATATTGATTAACATGAATTTAAAATATAACTTTTTAGGACACCGCATATATAAGCACGAATGTAACATCTATAACAGATTCGTTCTTGTGGATAAAAAGTGATGCTATAAGATAAGAAATCAATAGATCTCCCAAATAATCCAATACTCGCTTGTGTTAATAACACGATCGAATTAAAACATTTCACAACAAGATTTGTTATGAAAATAGATAGCATTAGGAGATGACTGTGTATTACAAATCCTCCCATTAGACGGGAGGGTCGTTAAAACGATTTTTTTTAATTTTTTTTGAGAACTAGAGTATCACATAAAGAAAAAACATATACATTTGTATCACAAACAAGACAGAAAAGTTCTTTTAAATATATCGCGTTGGTATTACGTTCTTTGGTAAACTAACATTTATATAGTAAACGAGAAAGCTTATGACTGCAAAGACAGGCCTCAACTCTTAGGAGAAATCACATTGTGATTCAGTGGAAGTCTGACCGGCCAGGCACTCAAATCCTGTTATTAGGAGTTTTACTCAATACGGTACTAACGCGACCCTCTACGAAGAGAAATTATCTTTTGATAGTTTCTCTTTTTTTGTTTATGTTGGCAATTCGTTTTTTGGAAATCCATACCGGATACAGGAAAGTTCATGATTACAGAGGCAGACCTAAACTCTCTGGATTAATCACCTCGAGGTGCAGTGAAATTCTTCCCATTCAAAAACTCAAATCCGACTATTTATGACATATATGTACTACCATTATTGGTATAATCCGTAAAACATGCAACAAGAAAATATAGATTGACCTTTCTGTATATTTTCTACATCCTTAACTGTACTCCTCCACTTGAACAACAATTTTATCTCAAAGGTTCTAAAATCTACATTGCTTGTTTTCAATAAAACATATACCTAATTAGACCACGGCAACCAAATTTCGTAAATTCATGTATTTAATTTTCCTAATTACACATACAGTAGTGATCCGAACTCTGTCAAAATCTTCAATCAATCAGGGTATAAGACCCACATTATTGTTACTCGTGTAAACAACTCTTTAGTATAGGATATCAATTGTTATAGATAAAATAGCAACACATAAGTATAATCATGATATAAATTATATATATCTTTCCGTGATGTTTATTCAAAAACAGTCTCGATATAAACAGCATTACGATTTACAATAAAATGATTTTTACTATCTAAACACACAAAAATAATTTACTAACTAAAAAGTAGAATGATGGCATATATCTCAAAGAAATATAGTCTGATAATGGCTTTACTAGTTCTTTCGGTCTCTTGTAAGACGACAAGTAAACAGTCAGCAAATTCATCCCCTTCTAAAGAGGAAACAAAACCCAATATCATTTTGATTATGGCAGATGATTTGGGCTGGGGAGATGTGGGTTTTAATGGCAATAAAGACATAAAAACACCAAACCTTAATAACATGGCTCAGGAAGGGCTACAATTCAACCGATTCTATGCATCATCACCAGTATGTTCCCCGACAAGAGGAAGTTGCTTAACTGGAAGACATCCTTATCGATATGGCATCTATTACGCCATGGATGGGCATATTAAAACAGAAGAGGTTCTTTTACCTGAAGTATTAAAACAACAAGGTTACACCACAGGACATTTTGGAAAATGGCATTTAGGTACGCTGACCAAAGGGGAACAAAACCGATGGGGAGGATGGAAGAAAGATCATATTGGCAACTATGCACCACCATGGGAAAATGGATATGATGCTAGTTTTGTCACAGAATCAAAAGTACCTACATGGAATCCAATGTTAGTACCAGAAGGATGGAGATCTGGTAAGCCTGGGGATCAATTTGGCAACGACTATTGGATTGGTCCTGACAAGAAAGCTACAGAAAACCTAGAAGGAGATGATTCTCGTGTCATCATGGACAGAGTAATTCCATTTATCGAAGGAGCTGTTGTAGAGCACAAACCCTTTTTTAGTGTGATTTGGTTTCACACACCTCATGAACCAGTTGCAGCAGGTCCAGAATATCGAGCGATGTACAGTGATTTTGACGAGAACAAGCAACATTATTATGGTTGTATCACTGCCATGGATGATCAGATTGGACGGTTACGAAAGAGATTGACGGAACTAAATGTGGACAAAAATACCATGATCTGGTTTTGCTCAGACAACGGTCCTGCTGGACTAATCAGCGAAAGGAAGAATAATAGAAGACAAGGTTCAGCAGGTCCTTACCGAGGGAAAAAGACACAACTTCTAGAAGGAGGTGTTAGGGTTCCTGCAATACTTGTTTGGCCAGAAGTGGTTAAACAACACAGGGTCGTTAATATGCCTTGTGTCACCTCCGATTATTTTCCAACCATCATGGATGTGATGGGGATTCACAAGAATGAATACGAAAATCCAGTAGATGGCATTAGTTTGATTTCAATGGTAGAAGGGAAACAAGAAAAACGAAACATGCCTATTGGATTCAGAAGCAAGAAACAACTTGCGTGGAACACGGAAGAGTATAAATTATACTCTAATGATAATGGCAAAACATTCCATCTGTATCATCTTCCTACCGACATTCACGAAGACAAGGATTTAGCACAAGAGATGCCCAAGAAGGTCGTTCAATTGAAAAAGGATCTTTATCAATGGGTAGAATCTTGCGAAGCTAGTGACCAAGGGAAAGACTACCAGTAACATATTTCACTTGCATTCAAGTCATAAATACAGCATCTATTTCAGCAACGATTAAGATAATGTCTCATTCATAAAAAAGGTCGTTATGCATATTGTATTTCAATGTACGTAACGACCTCACCCCTCCACAACAATTATTCCAAATTTAGCATCAGTCCCCAAACAAATCTACTAATGAAAAAAAATAAATCAGAACTATATTTCTCAATGCCACACGATAAAGTATGATTTGATATGCTAACGTGATCTTTATTCCCCCAATACTTCTTTTAAGTCGAAAATAGATAGGTTATAAATTAAAACGAGAAGCCATTTTTAAATTATACATAATAATAAAGCATATCTAACGTTTAAATTAGAACAAATTAAAATCAATTATAAGAAGTATACATGAAGAACTATTTATTTTTATTCGTATTAACCCTTATTTCGGTATCTCTTTCAGCACGTGACCTGCCAGCGAGTCAAACAGATTGGGAATATACGGAAGTTACCATTGACGGACAAGAAGGCATTAGTTTAGATCTCTATAAAGGAAATAGAACCAGAATTGATATCCCGACATCAATAGACAACAAAAAAGTTTTAGCCTTATGTTATGAGAAAAAGAATTATGCAGGACTATTTAACCAGAATAACTTCACACATAACACTACTATTGAATCTGTAGAGGGTTATAATAATGGTCTACTTGTGGTTGGTTCTGCAACATTCACTTTCTGTAAACACCGACGATTCAGCGTCACTCTCCCGAATAGTGTCAAAGAGTTAGGTTCATTTTCATTTGCTGCATCTAATATTTCTAAGTTTAGATTCCCAACCTCTTTAACAAAAATAGGGGCTAATCTATTCTCTGGGTGTGACAATCTACGATGGCTATCTGAAATACCCAATCATGTGGAGAACATTCCAGACAATGCTTTTCTACAGTGTAATGACCTATTCATGAACCTGTCAGACCTACTACACTCGAATATTCAAAGAATTGGAGGTCATGCATTTTCTGGATGTAGAAATCTAAGAGGAAACTTTCATTTAAATAAATTAACCCATATTGGATCCTACGCATTTCAAGGATGTTCTAACTTAACAGGCAACCTAATTCTACCGAACACGCTGGTGGAAATGAAATATTCTGCATTTCAAGATTGTAGCGGTTTTGATGGATCACTCAGCTTATCCAGTAAGCTAACAAAACTTTCTGTTGGAGTGTTCAAAGGATGTACCAACATCACTGGAGATATTATAATCCCTAGCTCGGTTCATACCATTGAAAGTGTAGCCTTTGATGACTGTCGCGGAATCAACGGAAGCCTTTCTCTACCTGATGGATTAAGGGAAATTGGGGAAGCGGCGTTTCGAAATACTCAAATTTCTGGAGAACTTCGCCTCCCAGAACAACTAAGAAAGATCGATTCACAAACATTTCGAGGGTGTAAAAATCTTACTAAGGGAAGTATTATCCCAAACAGTATTCGTTCGATCTCCAATGATGCGTTTCACAACAGTAAGGCTTATAGAAAAAATATTATACTCCCTGACAACACCTCTTCAATTGGCTATTACGCTTTTAGTGGTAATGTAACCCAAGGGGCAAGAGAAATTAAATCGATCACCTTACCTGCAACCTTCTTTTCGCTAGCAGAAACAGCCTTCTTAGGGACAACGAAAACATTGAGAAGTATCACAGTAATGGCAGATGAGCCTCCTTTTATCCGAAAGTGGATTGATAAACGTTTTCATATTCTGAAACGTAAAAGTCCTGATGAGGTTATTGTTTTTGATGATATAGCATATGACAACGCTACACTATTTGTTCCCAAGACACATATTGAAGCATACAGGAATGATAGTTTTTGGGGTAAGTTTAAAACGATTAAAGAGATCGTTCCAACAGGTATTGGTGAAAAGGTTATAGAAAAGCCTTATCAAGTTCTAACGAGTAAAAGAAGTTTACATATCATGTCTCCGTCTAAAATTAATCAGATCAATCTTTATGATATGAGTGGACGATTAATTAGAAGCTATTTTGGAAATCATGATTATATTAACATTGAACAAAACAACAGAGGTCTAGTTATCATCAAGATACAATGCAAAGATGGTTCTATTTTTACTGAAAAATTGATCTAAATATAAATACAAGCTTAATTACACAATAATTCACATACCCTGTGTCTTTTACCAATAGCTGTAAACTATAATGATCCCCCATTCAATATATAATCCATAACGATGTATTATATATAGTATTTAATCAGAACAGTTTAAAATCATTTTGAAGATGAAACATTATTTATTTATAATCGGATTGATTTTCTTCGCCACTAGCCTCTCGGCGCAGAACCTCTCAGCAAATCAAACAGAATGGGAATACTCCGAAGTCACCATAGATGGCACAGAGGGAATTAGCTTAGATCTATACAAAGGGGAGAGCACACGAGTAAATATACCATCATCCATTGATGGCAAAAATGTCATTGCGTTATGCTTTAAAAAAAAGATGTATGCAGGTCTTTTTAATCAAACAAATTACAAACATAACAACACAATCGAAGCCGTTAATGGATTAAATGTAAACCTTCTAGTGATAGGTACTGGGACATTTAATTTCTGTAAGAGTAGGATCTTCAGGGTAAGTATTCCAAATTCTGTAAAAGAGATTGGTTCATACGCCTTTGCTGGTTCAAATATATCTAGCTTTACCTTTCCTCAATCTTTAGCTAAGATGGGGACACATATATTTTTCGGATGTAATAATCTATCATGGGTTTCTCAGATACCCAGTAAGGTAAACGAAATCCCAGAAGGAACTTTTCATGAATGTAGAGATATTTTTCTAGACCTTTCAAGTATTCTTCATTCTAACATTGAAAAGATCGGGAGCCATGCTTTTGCAGGATGTAGAAATATTCAAGGAGTTTTTGATTTAAAAAAAGTAACAAAAATAGGACAACACGCATTTTATGGGTGTTCAAGCTTAATAGGAGATCTCATTTTACCTCATACGATAAAAGATCTAGGAATCTACGCATTCAAAGATTGTGGCGGGTTAAATGGGGCAGTTACTCTCCCTCAAAGTTTGAACCAAATACCCGTAGGTTTATTCTTAAACTGTTCGAATATCACAGGAAGCATCATTATTCCGAAGAATATTAAAAGTATAGGTGCAGCGGCTTTTGCTGACTGTAGTAGTCTAACTGGTACCTTACAACTTCCTGAAGGACTTGAAACGATTGGAGATGCTGCTTTTCGTAACACAAAGTTCACTGGCGAACTTCATATCCCAAGCCAAGTTAATAGCATTGGTATCATAGCTTTTAAAGACTGTAAAAATATAAAAACAGGTAGTTATATCCCAAATAAGCTAGGAATGATTTCTGATGATGTTTTTAGAAACAGTACTGCATATCGCAAAAATCTTGTTTTCCCTGATCAAACAACATATATTGGTTATAACTCATTTAGCGGAAGCGTTGCAGCAGGTGCAAGAGAAATCAAATCTATTACTTTCTCTGAAAACTTCCATTTATTAAGTGAAACGGCTTTTCTTGGAACAACCAAAACATTAAAATACATTACTGTTAAGGCTAAGCTCCCTCCAGGAATTCGAAAATGGGTAGATAAACGTTCCAATCGACTAAGGAGAAAAACACCTGACGAAATCGTAGTTTTTGATGATGAGGCATACACCAATGCTACACTATATGTTCCAACAGGATGTATTGAGACATACAGAAATGACAGCTTTTGGGGAAAATTTGTCACTATTAAAGAGGTTAAGCCCACAGCAGTAGGAGACAAAGAATTAGAAAAGCCATATCAAATTATTACCACACAAAGAAAAATACGCATTCTGTCTTCATCAAAAATTAACACAATTAAACTATATGATATACAAGGACGAATATTAGAAAATTTACAAGGAGATCGAGATAACCTAGAAATCAATCCTCAGCACAAAGGAGTGGTAATTATTAAGATTATTTGTAATAATGGTCAGATATTTACAGAAAAGATGCCTTAGTTCCAGATGTGATTTACGACACATGTTAGAACCATAAAACGACTTCATTGCAAAATATTAGAGGGTTGATAAAATCAAACCCTCTAATATTCACACAATCAATATATTTTTGAGATCAAAACTTTTTTCTATGACCTAAACCTCCATTACTTCTATATTTTTTCATCAAATACATTCGAAAATTTCGTTCCACAAGATAAAGTTGTAAAGCCTTCTGACCACCTAAAATTTGGACAAAACGAGCATGATATGTTTTGTAAAGCTGGGTCTCTTTTTCTATATTATCTAATATGCTATCAGAAAGTGCTTTTATCTCTTTCTCCGATGTATTTTCTTTTAGCTCTGAAATCTGTTTATAGTACTTCTTTAGCTGACTGTGAATCTTGCGTCTTTTATTACCCATCTCATTATAAATAGGCCAAAATTCTTGTGATTCTTCTGGAGTCAAAGATAAGAAGTCAGTATAATAGGCTATTTTATCAGACTTAAGTTCTGGAGACATACACCTCTGTGCTTCTGTATTCAAGGGGATAGAAAACAGTAGTAGTCCTATGCATATAATACCCCAAAGTTTCCAATTACTCTTCCACATCTTCGCTATATATTGCATCATAAATCATTTTATTATCTACTAAATACTCTTGAATATCTTGAATTTCATCGTCAGACAACCACTCTTCATCCACAACTTGGTAATTTTGATTACCAGAGACGTATTGCTTGACACGATCCATCATCTGCCTATTCTCAGACATCAAAAACACATTCATAACCACCAACAACACTGACGCAGCAATACCAGCATATCCCCACCAAGAGAAGCGTGGTTTTTCTAGTGTTTTCGTTTTACACTCCTCATTGTAGGCATCAACTTTTCCCATTACATCAAATGGAAGTTGATCAAAATAGCCATCAGGAGTTTTCCACGTTTTATTATTTTTCTTAATATTATCAAGATCTATCATACTACACCAGTCTTAACATTTCTTCTTGTACTTTCTTCTTTGCATGAAAATATGATGCTTTCAGTGCACCTACAGAGGTATCTAAAATCTCCGAGATCTGTTCATACTTTAATTCGTCGAAATATTTCATATTAAAAACCATCTGTTGTTTTTCAGGTAACGACAGTACTGCCTCATGTAATTTACGTTCAATTTCATTCCCGTCAAAATAGGGATCTGTTTTCAGTTGTGATACACGAAAATCAATTGACTCTTGATTAAGCATTTGCACCTGTTTTTTTCGTTTCTCTATTAATGATATCGATTCATTTACCACAATGCGATAAAGCCACGTATAAAGTAAAGCATCACCTCGATAACGATCAATCCCTTTCCATGCTTTAAGAAAACTTTCTTGAAGCACATCATTTGCATCATCATGAGACACCACCATCTTTCTTGCAAAATAATAGAGGCGCTCTTGATAGAGCTGTACCAACATCTGAAATGCATATTTCTTTTGAGTTGGGACTTTCAATTGTTGTTTAATTACGTCTTCTTTTGACATTCCCAATTCAAATATTATTATCTATCTCTATCATTGATGACTATTCTTAATTTCAAATCTATTATATTAGACATAGATTACGAACGAAGGTTTAATCATATTACAAAAAAAATGAAAAAGGTTGATGTTTTCAATTTAATTGATAGATACTATTACAACAATTCTGTTGCGAAAAATATTTTATTAGAACATAGCCACATGGTATGTGCAAAAGCAATAGAGATTGCATCACACAACTCCCATCTTGACCTTAATCTAGAACTGATTGAACAAGGGGCTATGCTTCATGATATTGGGATCTTCAAAACCAATGCTCCAGACATTGGATGTTATGGCAAAGCAGCCTATGTTTGTCACGGATACTTAGGAGGTCAATTGTTACGACACGAAGGGTTAAATCAACTTGCTGAATTTTGCGAAAACCACACAGGAGTAGGACTATCTAAAGATATGATAACCACTCAACAAATCCCCATACCAACGAATGATTATTTACCTAATACTCACGAACAAATCATCGTATGCATTGCCGATAAATTTTTCAGTAAAAACCCTAAGACACTTGGTCAAGAGAAAAATATGGAGCAAATAATTAGACTAATTGAGAGACACAATGTAAATGACAGTTTAAAATTCCGTAATTGGTTGAAAACATATCACATTATATCCAAAGAATAGCATCACAAGATCCTTTTTTTTATTACTTTTAAATTCAGAGAAAACAAACGAATAATTATAATGTACGAAAATCTAACAGTCAATCAAATTACCACTTTAGAGAGTAATGGATGTACATCCTCTGATTGGAAAAAAGTACTTGTGAAACAACCTCTTAATTGTGAACGTATAAAGCACGTACAATTCCATGGCAATATACGTTTGGGTGTTTTTGATGATCAATTTATACTAAAGAACGGTATCAAAAGATCTTCTGGGATCTATTATGCTACCCTTTCAAACTGTACAATAGGAGACAACTGTCGAATAAACAATATACAAAACTATATAGCAAACTACACCATAGAGAATCACGTTCGTATTGAGTCACTTAACACCCTTGAAGTTGAAGGTGAAACATCTTTTGGAAATGGAATAAAAGTATCCGTTCTTGATGAGACCGGAGGACGTCAAGTTCCTATTTTTGATCAATTATCTGCCCATTTAGCTTATATTATTGCCTTATATCGACACCGTGATAGAGCCATCAAAGAGCTAGAGGAGATGATTCAGAAGTATGCAGACAAGCAACGAGCTTCCGTTGGAATTATTGGAGAGTGGAGTATTATTGAGAACTGCAAAGAGATTAAAAACACTAGAGTAGGGAAATATACAACTATTACCAATACACACAGATTGAATAATGGGTCAATTAACAGTGTCAAGAAAGCACCAGTTAGAATTGGTTCTGGAGTCATTGCAAATAACTTTATTGTTGCTTCGGGATCAGAAATTAGTGATAGTGCTATTCTTGACCACTGCTTTGTAGGGCAAGGTTGTAAATTAAGCAAACATTATTCGGCAGAAAACTCTTTGTTCTTTGCTAATTGTCAAGGGTATCATGGGGAAGCTTGTTCCATATTTGCTGGTCCTTATACCGTTACCCATCATAAATCGACACTTCTAATTGCAGGGCTATACTCGTTTATGAATGCTGGTAGTGGTTCAAATCAGAGTAATCATATGTATAAGCTAGGACCTATACATGCTGGTATAATGCAGCGCGGGTCAAAAACGGCCTCAGATTCATATATTCTTTGGCCAGCGAAGATTGGACCATTCACTTTGGTTATGGGACGACACTACAAAAATTCTGACACAAGTGATCTCCCATTCAGCTACTTGATAGAGAAGAATGACGAGAGTTATTTAGCCCCTGCTGTAAATATCAAAAGTGTGGGAACTATTCGAGATGCTGTTAAATGGCCCAAAAGAGATAAGCGTACTGACACCAACAAGCTGGATCTTATAAACTGCAATCTACTAAGTCCATTTACTATTAACAAAATGTACAATGGACGTTCAATTCTCAAGCAGCTGCAAACAGTGTCTGGTGCTACCAGTGAAAGCTACAATTACATGAGCACAAAAATCACAGCAAAATCCTTAAACAGAGGAATTCAGCTCTATTCTATTGGCATCACTAAATTCCTAGGTAACTCAGTGATTTCACGTATAAACAATATGAAATTCAACAAAGACAAAACCATTCAAGAGGTAATAAAACCTAGCACCTCTTATGGAAAAGGTCAGTGGGTTGATTTAGCTGGACTGATAACTCCCAAAGAGGTGGTAACCAGCTTTATGGATAAAATTGAACAGCGAGAGATTAAGTCATTAAAACAGGTCAAAAACTATTTCGAAGATGCACATGCCAACTATTATGAATATGAGTGGACATGGGCATCTGATCTTCTCGAAAAAGAGCTTGACAAATCATTAGACGAAATTGAAGTGAGTGATATTATATCACTTATAGGTCGATGGAGAGATAGTGTCATTGAATTAGACAAGATGCTTTACAACGATGCTAAGAAAGAGTTTACACTTAGCAGCCGTACTGGTTTTGGACCAGATGGAGATGATAGTGTAAAAATAAAAGATTTTGAACAAGTAAGAGGTACTTTTGAAACAAATAGTGTGGTGAATGAAATTATTCAACATATCCATCGTAAAAGCAAATTGGCTGCCGATGTGATTGACCAACTAAAAGAAGTTACAACCTCAGCATAAAAATCATGATGCATATTGTGAAGGTATCTTTCCATTATGCATCACTTTAATTATTAGCCTCATGATAAAAGAAGTATGTGTTGAAAGTTTCCAAGAAGCGCTCAAGGCAGAGGCTTTGGGTGCATCAAGAATTGAACTATGTGAGAACTTACATGTCGGAGGAACAACACCATCCTATGGAACGATAGCCATGTGTAAGAAATATCTTAAGATTCCTCTTTTTGTGATGATACGCCCTAGAGGTGGTGATTTTGTCTATTCAGATATCGAAATTAAGATAATGAAAAAGGATATCTTAATATGCAAAGAATTAGGGGCAGATGGTGTGGTTTTCGGTGTTTTAAGAACAGACAATGAAATTCATACTACAGCTGTCCGCGAATTATGTGAACTGAAAGGAAATATGTCAGTTACTTTTCACAAAGCCATCGACGAGTGCTCTCATCCAGACCAAGCACTAAAACACATAAAAATGATTGGGATGATAGATAGGGTTCTTTCCTCTGGAGGGAAAGATACTGCTTTAGAAGGTGCTGAAATGCTAAATAAGATGCGTCAAGCGTCTCAACAAGCACCGATCATTGTTGTTGCGGGTAAAGTAACCAAAGATAATATCGAAGAAGTCAAAAAGCTTATTCCGGCGAAAGAATTTCATGGCAGAAGATTGGTTGGGAATATATAAATATATCAAAGTGGTCGAGAAAAACTTTAACGTCTTTCTCGACCTTCTGTTATATTTCTTAAGCCTTAGTTCTTTAAACTACGGTTTCCATTCTTTTAGTTTGATTTCATCAGGAAAGACTTCTGGCTTATAGATTGACATTCCCAAAAGAAGGCGCAAACACTCCTGGATACCTTCTGTTACACTTGGATGTGGATGGGTATTCTTTAACACCTCTTCGACAGTAAGATTTTCATTTAATAGATAGGCAAAAGAAGTAATAAAAGCAGATGCCTGTGGTCCTCCTGCACGCATTCCTAAAATCTTATTCTTTCCATCATCCGAGATCATAATTTTAACAAAACCATTAGTACTCTGCATTGCAATAGCTCGATTAACCAGTGTGTTTGAATAGTAGGCCGCCTTATAAGGTATTTTTCGCTTTTGCAACTGAGATTCATTCATCCCTACTGATGCTAATTCGGGTTTAAAGAACATTAATGTTGGAAGGTGACTATAATCAATAGGGCATTCTACATTTCCCCAAATTGCTTCCACTATATGTCGACCTTGGTCTTCTGCAACACCATATAAAGCCTTATGCCCTGTTACATCCCCAGCTGCAAAAATATTACACTGAGAGATATCGTCATTTATACATTTATTGTTTACTTCAAGATACCCCTTATCAGACAATTCGATTCCAGTGCTTTCCAAGCCTATTTGATCTGTATTTGGAATTCGCCCAATACTCACTAAAATTACATCGACTTCTATAACACGACTATGACCATCTTCATAATCTAACACTACATCTAAAGAGTTCTGCTTTTTCCTTACTGTTCGGAAGTTTGCAGTATGATGGATGTGCACCCCATTATTTTCCAATCCTTCAGATACAAAATCACTAACATCAGTATCTTCAAAAGGGATTACCCGGTGAGCTCGATCTAATAGGTGAACCTCCGTTCTATTGAAATTAGAGAAGATTGTTGCAAACTCACAACCTATAATACCAGAACCAACAATCAACATCCGTTCAGGAAATTTCTTTAGATTTAGTAACTCATCAGAGTTTACTATCTGCTTCCCATCCGTTACCAATACCGGATGCTGTCTTGGTCTAGAACCTGTTGCAACAATGAAATAATCTCCTTGAATAGATATCTTCTCGCTTTCTCCAAGAAGATCAATTGTAATGTGATGCGAATCAGTAAAAGTACCATATCCACGATATAAAGTCAGACTTCCCTTTTCAGGATTGTCCTTATCAAAATCAAAGGTTTCAATTTGTGAAAGCATCTGATATTGCTTTGTTTTGGCTGCCTTTACAACTGTTTTTTTAACCT
This sequence comes from Prolixibacteraceae bacterium, assembly GCA_028377305.1. GTDB lineage: Bacteria > Bacteroidota > Bacteroidia > Bacteroidales > Prolixibacteraceae > Halosquirtibacter. The sequence goes on from JAONJW010000057.1 coordinate 13,466, forward strand.
GTTTATAATCCACGGTAAGATGCGAAGCACGGTATCCTCTATTTACAGCAGATGCAATGGCAAAGTCAGCAGAGAGCTCCCATAAAGTTTTTGATGTTAAAGCTCCATTATATACACCTGCACCTCCAATATGTTTGGCTTCAATAATGGCTACTTTTTTATTAAAATCAAATGCTCTCATTGCAGCCGCAAAACCAGCTGGACCACTACCGATAACGACTAAATCGAAATGTTCAATATTCTCTTGTTGCATGGATTTCTTTTTAAGTACATTCTTTCAGCATAACATCAAAAACATAAAAGTGTTCTATTCATCCTGGATTATATGCAATAAGGATCAGATGATTTATTCTATTTAAATAAGGATTATTACAAAAACAATCGGATAAATCCATTCGGCTTCCTCATTATTATTATACTTTTGTATATATCAATAAAGAAAAAGTGTGCTACCATAGAATCACATTTTCTTTAGATAGAAGAGCTAATTAAAAGACAAATAGGTTCTCACCAGAAAGAAGCATACAGAGTGTATACCCAGTTAAGATGTTTCGTTAGGTATAATGGTCCCCAAACCGTTATACAAAAAGATTTTTTTTCATCTATAAAAACGATCGTAATGATTGGCATAGGATTAGAATAGTAACATTTTTTCTTTGTATTATTGGAGAGTATATTTATTTGTAAATACACATTGAGAAGCGCTGTTTTAGAACATAAATAAAGCAGACGAATCTCATATAATAGAACACTGTTTAATTAATTTTTGATACTTACATTTACATCACTTTTAAACAAGACGTGTAGGCGTCGGTATCGAATCAAAAGGTTATTTGAATTATGAAAGTAAAGCAAATCGAGCACATTGGAATTGCTGTAAAAAGTCTAGATGAAACAATTCCTTACTATGAAACACTACTAGGAACTAAGTGTTACAATATTGAAGAGGTAGTAGAGCAAAAAGTACGTACTGCATTCTTTAAAGTAGGTGAAGTTAAAATCGAATTATTAGAATCAACTGATCCAGAAGGACCTATTGGTAAATTCGTTGAGAAAAAAGGAGAAGGCATACACCATATTGCCTACGCAGTAGACAATGTAAACGATGCACTAAACGAAGCTGAGGAGAGTGGTATTCGCCTAATCGACAAGACTTCAAGAAAAGGGGCAGAAGGTCTTAATATCGGATTCCTACATCCAAAGTCAACTCATGGAGTGCTTACAGAGCTTTGTAGTGAAGGTGATAAATAATCAGTTATTTTGATGATCTATACCCAATAGATTCAAAAAACCTAACAGCATGAACAATCAGGATAAAATCAGGAAGTTAATTGGGTTGCGTAATGAAGCTCGCATGGGCGGAGGAGAAGCAAGAATTAACAAACAGCACGAACAAGGAAAGATGACTGCGAGAGAGCGTATCGAGATGCTTGTCGATGAAGGAAGTTTCGAAGAGCTAGATATGTTTGTCACGCACCGTTGTACGAACTTTGGAATGGAAAAGACCAAATTCAAGGGAGATGGAGTAGTCATCGGACATGGAACAATAGATGGTCGCGTAGTCTATGTATACGCACAGGACTTTACTGTTTTTGGTGGATCTCTTTCAGAGACCATGGCTGGAAAGATTTGTAAAGTTATGGATATGGCCATGAAAGCAGGGGCCCCTATCATCGGTATAAATGATTCAGGGGGAGCAAGGATCCAAGAGGGAGTTACAGCTTTGGCTGGTTATGCTGAGATTTTTGAGCGTAACATATTAGCATCAGGCGTTGTTCCTCAAATCTCTGCCATTTTTGGTCCATGTGCAGGTGGTGCGGTTTATTCCCCGGCGCTAACTGATTTTATCATGATGACAGAGGAGAACTCTTATATGTTTGTTACAGGCCCCAAGGTTGTAAAAACTGTAACGGGTGAAACCATTACAGTGAATGATTTAGGAGGGGCCAATGTACATTCTTCGAAATCCGGTGTTTCCCACTTTAAGGTGGAATCAGAAGAAGAAGGATTAATGATGATACGTAAATTAATCTCATATCTTCCTCAAAACAATTTTGAAGAAGCACCTATAGTTGAATGTGTAGATCCTATCGATCGATTAGAAGATGGCTTAAATACACTTATCCCTGCTAATTCTAATATGCCATATGATGTAAAAGACATTATTTACGCTATTGTGGATGAGAGTGAATTTCTAGAAATCCACCAAAACTACGCACGAAATATTGTGGTTGGATTCTCTCGACTGGCAGGACAATCTGTTGGTATTATTGCCAATCAACCAAACTTCTTAGCAGGAGTATTAGACTGTGATGCATCACGTAAAGCAGCTCGTTTTATACGATTCTGTGATGCATTTAACATTCCTCTTCTTACACTGGTAGACGTTCCTGGATTCTTACCTGGTTCTGGTCAGGAATATGCAGGTATAATCAATCATGGTGCAAAATTAATGTTTGCTTATGGTGAGGCTACTGTTCCGAAGGTAACCGTTACACTTAGAAAATCATATGGTGGAGCACACTGTGTGATGAGTAGTAAACAACTGAGAGGTGATTTCAACTATGCATGGCCTTCTGCTGAAATTGCAGTAATGGGTGCTAAAGGTGCTATTGAGGTACTTGAAGGTAAAAATGTTCGAAAAATTGAAGACGAACAAGAGCAACTTGATTATATTCAAAAGAAGACTGATGAGTATGAGGATGCATTTGCAAATCCATACCAGGCAGCTTCATATGGATACATTGATGATGTGATTGAGCCTCGTAATACACGCTTCCGTATTATACGTGCATTCCAAAGCCTACAAACAAAGAAGGTGACTAACCCTCTTAAAAAGCATAGTAATATTCCATTGTAAATCATTGAAAATAGAACTCTCCTCTTGTCATTCCAATATATTAAACAAGAGAAGGGTCTATACTATTATTTAAAAATGGTGATTGATTTCGAAATCATTTTTCAGATAAAATTATTATAGCCATGAACATACTTACGGTTACCTCGCAAACATGGATCATTACATTGGTCGGATACTTTGTCGTTTTCCTTGTTCTAGTAACTCTTATTTTCACTTTTGGCTGGCTAATGCCCCTCATCCTCAACAAGATGAAAAACAAGCCCAAAAAAAGAAATATCGAAACCACTACTGGTAAAGAGACAAAATCCACTCCCAGAGATAGAGATATTAGAGCTGGTGAATCTGCAGCCATCGCAATGGCTTTACATCTATTCTTAAACAGTCAGCATGACGAAGAGAGTAATGTGATTACCATCAAGAATATCAAACGACGATATTCTCCATGGAACTCAAAAATTCACAGTATGAATAACACGCTAGATAGAAGATAAGTTGTTGGGACACAAAACAGTTAATCATGAGAAAATTTAAATTTACCATTAACGGGAGTAAATATAACGTATCAATTAAAGATCTTGAAGGGAATATTGCTAATATTGAAGTGAACGGAACACCTTACGAAGTAGAAATAGATCAAGAGGTAAAAGTAAACAAAACCCCTAAGCTAGTTCGTAAGACCGTTGTAAACACAATAAACGATAGTGCAATCCTAAAGAAAAACACAACGGTATCAGGGTATAAAGTGGAAGCACCACTTCCTGGTAATATCTTTAAACTACAAGTAGCAGAAGGGGATAGTGTAAAAAAAGGAGATGTTCTTCTGATCCTTGAAGCCATGAAAATGGAGAATAAAATTCTATCGGAGAAAGATGGAGTAGTTGGCAAAATTCATGTCAATGAGGGAGATGCTGTACTTCAAAACGATATCATTTTAGAGATTCAGTAATAAACTACCACATAGGTAATTATTAACATGTGAAGATCCATTGATTTACAAAAAATCTTTTAACGATGAAGAAACTTCTCACACTTATAGGTGCAGTAGCCTTAATATTAACCGTACAACTTTGTTTTGGTGCGGATGGAAGTGCTCTGCAAGGGACTACTAGTGGTGCTTTAGAAGGCTTAAAAACTTTCTATAATTTCACAGGTTTTGCTAACTTTGATCCTCTAAACCTTGTGATGATTATTGTTGGACTTTTCTTCCTTTTCTTAGGAATAAAATATGACTTTGAACCACTATTATTAGTACCTATTGGAACCGGTATTATCATTGGTAATATCCCTTTCCATCCAGGTAATAGTATAGGTATTTATGAAGATGGTTCTGTATTGAGCTATCTATATTTTGGGGTAAAAAAAGGTATCTATCCCCCACTGATCTTTTTAGGTATTGGTGCAATGACTGACTTCTCGTCATTAATCTCAAACCCAAAATTGATGTTATTAGGAGCAGCAGCACAGATTGGTGTATTCGGAACCTTTCTAGGAGCAGCAGCGTTGGGATTCACGCCTCAAGAGAGTGGTGCGATTGCCATTATTGGGGGGGCAGATGGTCCTACCGCTATTTTCTTATCTGCGATGTTGGCTCCACATATGATGGGTGCAATTGCTATCGCAGCATACTCATATATGGCATTGGTTCCTGTCATTCAACCTCCTATTATGCGTTTATTAATTCCAAAGGAGGAGCGTACAATTAAAATGAAACCACCAAGAGCGATTTCTAAAACCGAGAAGATTTTATTTCCAATCATAGGATTAATATTTACTACTTTTATTGCTCCATCAGCGATACCTCTTCTTGGTATGTTATTCTTTGGCAACCTATTGAAAGAATCAGGAGTCACAGAACGTTTGGCTGATACTGCACGTAATTCATTAATTAATATTATTACGATTCTTTTAGGAGTTACCGTAGGTGCATCAACTCAAGCTCAGTATTTCCTTACCACAAATTCTTTGAAAATATTTGTATTGGGAGCGGTCTCTTTTGTTATTGCAACTGCAGGAGGGCTTCTATTTGCTCGCTTAATGAACCTGTTCTTAAAAGACGATAATAAGATCAATCCTCTTATTGGAGCAGCAGGAGTTTCTGCCGTGCCGGATAGTGCAAGGGTAGTGCAAAATGAAGGGTTAAAAACTGATCCGAACAACCACTTGTTGATGCATGCAATGGCACCTAATGTTGCTGGGGTGATTGGTTCTGCAGTGGCTGCAGGTATACTTTTAGCATTTCTTAAATAGGCTTACCATTAATCTATCTGAATAATTGAATAGGTTATATTAACCCACAAATAGAATGCTAGATACAATCTTTATGAATGTATTTAGCATTTTATTCCCTGCAGCTATTGCGAAATTGTTCTGTATAATCTGTAAAAAGGGAGAGGTTAACCAAAACCAGACTCATCCATTGAATATACAAAGACAAAGATGTTTCTGAAATAACTGTCTACTGATAATATTGTATTGATTAACTAAAGTATAATCGGGTAGATGGCTGGAAGATATTTTATCTTCCAGTACACCTCCCACACCCCGTACGTACAGGTCTCGTATACGGCGACTCCCTAAATCACGACTTTACTTTCTGATAATAATAACTTAGCGTAATATAGCCTGCCTTCTCCAAATTCTTATTGGTTATAGTCGTTTGTAGAATTGGACTCTTGGAGATGCGCCAATACTTTTTCCTCGTATTAGCATATTCATACGCTTTGCTCTTCGAAACTCCGTGTTTTCTTAAATTATTCATCTTCGTCCTTACTATTTTCCAACATTTCCATATAACCATACGGATACGTCTTGTTAGCCATTCATCTAGATGTTTCATAAATTATTTGATACCAGCCAATCGATAATAGGTTACCCATCCTTAAATATAACTTTTAAGCTAG
>JAONJW010000058.1 GCA_028377305.1 Prolixibacteraceae bacterium
GTTCGGAATGGGAAGAGGTGGAACCCCTATGCAATAACCACCTTAAATTCTAAATACGGTTATTTATATCTGACTTAAATGTTATAATCTAACATTATCAGCATACATAGTTCAATATATCTTTTGACATGCTCCTGGAAAAAGTAATCTAAATACAACTAATCTTTTATTCTAATGAAAGTTTCGGGTAATTAGTACTGCTCGGCTTTGGTCTCACAACCTTTACACCTGCAGCCTATCAACGTCGTAGTCTCCAACGACCCTCTAAGGAAACCTCATCTTGAGTGGAGCTTCGTGCTTAGATGCTTTCAGCACTTATCTCTTCCAAACGTAGCTACTCAGCAATGCACCTGGCGGCACAACTGATACACCAGAGGTTTGTCCACCGCGGTCCTCTCGTACTAGCAGCAGCTTCTCTCAAGTTTCCTGCGCCCACAACAGATAGGGACCGAACTGTCTCACGACGTTCTGAACCCAGCTCGCGTGCCACTTTAATGGGCGAACAGCCCAACCCTTGGGACCTTCTCCAGCCCCAGGATGTGACGAGCCGACATCGAGGTGCCAAACCGCTCCGTCGATATGAGCTCTTGGGAGCGATCAGCCTGTTATCCCCGGAGTACCTTTTATCCTTTGAGCGATGGCCCTTCCATGCGGAACCACCGGATCACTATGCTCTACTTTCGTACCTGATCGACGTGTTGGTCTCACAGTCAAGCACCCTTGTGCCATTACACTCTGCAGACGGTTACCAATCGTCTTGAGGGTACCTTTAGAAGCCTCCGTTACTCTTTTGGAGGCGACCACCCCAGTCAAACTACCCACCACACAATGTCCTCATTGCTGAGTTAGGTTTCAAACAAGCAAAGGGTCGTATTTCAAGGACGACTCCACAACGCCTAGCGACGCCGCTTCAATGTCTCCGACCTATCCTACACATTACTTGCCCAAAATCAATGTGAAGTTGCAGTAAAGGTTCACGGGGTCTTTCCGTCCCGTTGCGGGTAATCGGCATCTTCACCGATACTTCAATTTCACCGAGCTCATGGCTGAGACAGTGCCCAGATCGTTGCACCATTCGTGCAGGTCGGAACTTACCCGACAAGGAATTTCGCTACCTTAGGACCGTTATAGTTACGGCCGCCGTTTACCGGGGCTTCATTTCAGCGCTTCTCCGAAGATAACGCCCCCACTTAACCTTCCGGCACCGGGCAGGTGTCAGGCCTTATACATCATCTTTCGATTTAGCAAAGCCCTGTGTTTTTGATAAACAGTCGCCTGGGCCTTTTCACTGCGGCTCCCCTTGCGAGGAGCGATCCTTCTCCCGAAGTTACGGATCGATTTTGCCTAGTTCCTTAGCCATGAATCACTCGAGCACCTCAGGATTCTCTCCTTGACTACCTGTGTCGGTTTGCGGTACGGGTCTATATAATCTAAGTTTAGAGGTTTTTCTTGGAAGCCCTTAGGCACACTATCCAATCGTCCGAAGACTCTCGGTACTATCAGGTTTCAGCTCAACGTGCGGATTTGCCTACACATCTCATAACCTACGCCCTTCAACGTACTATTCCGTCAGTACGCGGTGCTTTCATCACTCCGTCGCCCCATCACAACTATATAAAGTACGGGAATATTAACCCGTTGTCCATCGAGTTCGCCGTTCGGCTACCCCTTAGGTCCCGACTAACCCTGATCCGATTAGCGTTGATCAGGAAACCTTAGTCTATCGGTGGGAGGGTTTCTCGCCCTCCTTATCGTTACTTATGCCTACATTTGCTTTTCTAACCGCTCCAGCGCACCTCACAGTACACATTCAACGCAGTCAGAATGCTCCCCTACCACTTAATGGTAGTCCATTAAATCCATAGCTTCGGTGATATGTTTGATGCCCGATTATTATCCATGCCCGATCGCTCGACTAGTGAGCTGTTACGCACTCTTTAAATGAATGGCTGCTTCCAAGCCAACATACTAGCTGTCTATGCAATCAGACCTCGTTTGTTCAACTTAACATATACTTGGGGACCTTAGCTGATGGTCCGGGTTCTTTCCCTTTCGGACATGGACCTTAGCACCCATGCCCTCACTCCTGGTAATCATATTACAGCATTCGGAGTTTGTCTGGAGTTGATAGGCGGTGAAGCCCTCGCATCCAATCAGTAGCTCTACCTCTGCAATACTATATCCAAGGCTGCACCTAAATGCATTTCGGGGAGTACGAGCTATTTCCGAGTTTGATTGGCCTTTCACCCCTACCCACAGGTCATCCAAGAGCTTTTCAACGCTCCCTGGTTCGGTCCTCCATCTTGTGTTACCAAGACTTCAACCTGCCCATGGGTAGATCACACGGTTTCGCGTCTACCCCCACTAACTTCGACGCCCTATTCAGACTTGCTTTCGCTTCGGCTCCGAGCCTTAAGCTCTTAACCTTGCTAGTGAGGAGTAACTCGTAGGCTCATTATGCAAAAGGCACGCCGTCACATCTAATGATGCTCCGACCGCTTGTAAGTGTATGGTTTCAGGTACTATTTCACTCCCCTGTTCGGGGTACTTTTCACCTTTCCCTCACGGTACTGGTTCTCTATCGGTCTCTTAGGAGTATTTAGCCTTACCAGATGGTCCTGGCAGATTCAGACAGGGTTTCACGTGCCCCGCCCTACTCAGGATACTGCTAGATCATATTTGCTTACGTGTACAGGACTATCACCCTCTCTGGTGTAACTTTCCAGTTACTTCTACTTCACGCATAATCTCATATCGCAGTCCTACAACCCCAACAACGCCGAAACGTCATTGGTTTGGGCTAATCCGCGTTCGATCGCCACTACTAACGGAATCACTTTTGTTTTCTCTTCCTCCGGGTACTTAGATGTTTCAGTTCTCCGGGTTTGCCTCTGACATAGTCAGATAACCAATAAATTGGCTGGGTTGCCCCATTCAGAAATCTTCGGATCAAAGGTTGTTTGCACCTCCCCGAAGCTTATCGCAGCTTATCACGTCTTTCATCGCCTCTAAGAGCCTAGGCATCCACCATACACCCTTACTTACTTTCTATTATAATTAACCTTTAATGTTAATCTCGATATCTGTTGTATTCTTTACAGATTACTTTTTTCCAGAATGTCAAAGAACTTATATACACCGATCTAATCAAATTAAATCTAACTAAATCAATATAAATGTGTGGAGAATATCGGAGTCGAACCGATGACCTCCTGCGTGCAAGGCAGGCGCTCTAGCCAGCTGAGCTAATCCCCCAAATAACCTCGTATTATATAATATTACGATTGTAGTCCCGCCCAGACTTGAACTGGGGACCTCTACATTATCAGTGTAGCGCTCTAACCAGCTGAGCTACGGGACTATGTTTAAAACATAACCACCTTAGTTTTTCAGCCTAACGCTTATCCACTTTGGTTATGTGGGTATATAAGGTTTTTTGATATGACAAGAAAAAACAACCTAATCTCGTCGATTTTCTTTAACCGTTAATGTCGGCTCCAGAAAGGAGGTGTTCCAGCCACACCTTCCGGTACGGCTACCTTGTTACGACTTAACCCCAGTCACTAGTTTTACCCTAGGCCGCTCCTTTCGGTAACAGACTTCAGGCACCCCCAGCTTCCATGGTTTGACGGGCGGTGTGTACAAGGCCCGGGAACGTATTCACCGCGCCATGGCTGATGCGCGATTACTAGCGAATCCAGCTTCACGGAGTCGAGTTGCAGACTCCGATCCGAACTGAGACCAGTTTTAGAGATTAGCATCCTGTCGCCAGGTAGCTGCCCTTTGTACTGACCATTGTAACACGTGTGTAGCCCTGGACATAAGGGCCGTGCTGATTTGACGTCATCCCCACCTTCCTCTCACCTTACGGTGGCAGTCTCTCTAGAGTCCTCAGCTTAACCTGTTAGCAACTAAAGATAGGGGTTGCGCTCGTTATGGGACTTAACCCGACACCTCACGGCACGAGCTGACGACAACCATGCAGCACCTTGTACGTCGTCCGAAGAAAAGTCTATCTCTAGACCGATCGCCGTACATTTAAGCCCAGGTAAGGTTCCTCGCGTATCATCGAATTAAACCACATGTTCCTCCGCTTGTGCGGGCCCCCGTCAATTCCTTTGAGTTTCAATCTTGCGATCGTACTCCCCAGGTGGATTACTTAAAACTTTCGCTTAGCCACTGACTGTGTATCGCCAACAGCAAGTAATCATCGTTTACGGCGTGGACTACCAGGGTATCTAATCCTGTTCGCTCCCCACGCTTTCGTACATCAGCGTCAGTTATACCTTAGTAAGCTGCCTTCGCAATCGGTGTTCTGAGTAATATCTAAGCATTTCACCGCTACACTACTCATTCCGCCTACCTCAAGTATACTCAAGTAATACAGTTTCAATGGCAGTTCTACAGTTGAGCTGCAGGATTTCACCACTGACTTATATTACCGCCTACGTACCCTTTAAACCCAATAAATCCGGATAACGCTTACACCCTCCGTATTACCGCGGCTGCTGGCACGGAGTTAGCCGGTGTTTATTCATATGCTACCTTCAGCTACTTTCACGAAAGCAGGTTTATTTGCATATAAAAGAAGTTTACAACCCATAGGGCAGTCATCCTTCACGCGGGATGGCTGGTTCAGACTTGCGTCCATTGACCAATATTCCTCACTGCTGCCTCCCGTAGGAGTCTGGTCCGTGTCTCAGTACCAGTGTGGGGGATCATCCTCTCAGAACCCCTAGACATCGTAGCCTTGGTAAGCCGTTACCTTACCAACTAGCTAATGTCACGCATGTTCATCTTGTACCGCCGGAGCTTTAATCACCAAGTCATGCGACTCGGTAATACTATGGGGCATTAATCCAAATTTCTCTGGGCTATTCCCCTGTACAAGGCAGATTACATACGCGTTACTCACCCGTGCGCCGGTCGTCGTCTAGTAGCAAGCTACTTCCGTTACCCCTCGACTTGCATGTGTTAGGCCTCCCGCTAGCGTTCATCCTGAGCCAGGATCAAACTCTTCGTTGTATAAAAAGTTAAATTAATTTAGCTCAACAAAAACTCAAAAATCTATTAGATTGACGGTTGCTTTTTTGTACTTGTCATTATCAAAAAATATCTTCAAAGAACTTTGTATCTTATTCATCCATCGTCGCCGTTGCGCCGATGTTTTTGCGGTTGCAAAGATAAACGATTTTATCTTTAAACTCCAAATGTTTTCTTAAATAATTTCTCAACTTAATTGAGACTTAAAAAACACTTCAAAACCGCTAAGAACTCGCTATCGTTTTTCTCGAAAGCGTTGCAAAGAAAGGGCTTTTTATTCCACACTTCCAAATACAATTAAACACATAAATAACACAATCGATTACAAAATAGACATCTTCGTTTCTGTATATCAGAAAGATATACAACAAAAAAAGCAACAAGATGTTTTTACATCTTTTATGATATACAACATATATTAACCAGGTGTTTCAAGTTTGATTAATCACTACATTTGAATTACAAATAAACCTAGATTAAAAACTAATTCAGCCTACATCATGTCATAAACCTCTCAATCAGATGGTTATTAACCAAGCTTGATATCAAGTTTAATGAATAATCGACTACATCTTACCAAAACCCCTTATTAAAATTACTAACTAAAATCCCGAACTTATGAACAATAGGTTTAAAGCGATCGATGAAAAACAAAAAACGATCAAGCTCTCTTACGTAAAGTGGATTACTGTGCTTATTTGTATACTGGGAACAATTCCTGCAATAGGACAGTCTGATCAACGTTTAAAAAACATCAGTGGATTAATCAGTGATGTTGAAAAAGCTCCAATTGCTGGTGCCTCAATTGCGATTAAAGGAACACAAAATGGAACCATTTCCGATTCTGATGGAAACTTTAAGCTTAAAGTTAACAAAGGTAATGTCCTTATCATCTCATATATTGGAATGACAACAAAAGAACTCAAAGTGGATGATCGTGACTATTACGAGATTGCTCTTGAGAACGATTACAAACTTGTTGACGAAGTTGTAGTAACAGCTTTAGGTATCAAAAGACAAGAAAAATCTTTAACTTATGCAACACAGAAGGTCGATGGGAAAAGTTTATCTGCGATACCAAGCAAGAACTTCGTAACATCTCTTGCCGGAAGAACCTCTGGAGTTAATATTACGACTACTGGATCCGGACTAGGCTCTTCTTCAAAAGTCATTCTTAGGGGTATTACATCCATTGTTGGAAACAATCAACCACTATATGTTATTGATGGAGTTCCAATGGCCAATCCTATTTTTAATCAAGTAGGAGCCGGTTTTGGCGGTGGTGTTGATACAGGAGACGGAATTTCTTCTATAAACCCAGATGATATCGAAAGTGTCAACATACTAAAGGGGGCATCAGCAGCAGCGCTGTATGGTAGCAAGGCTGGAAATGGCGTTATCCTAATCACTACAAAATCAGGAAAGAAAGGTGCTGCAACTATTAACTTCAACTCTAGTGTGCAATTTGATAAAGTAAATCACCTTACAGAATTCCAAAATTCTTATCTACCCGTTAAAGGAGAGGAACTAGGTGGTGCTAATTGGGGTAAACGAGCTAAATTTTCAGACAAGCATGTAGAGGACTTTTTTGACATAGGAGTTTCATTTACAAATCGACTATCATTTAGTTCTGGTAGCGAAAAAAGAACTTCGTATCTTTCATATGCAAACTCGAATATGACAGGTATTGTTCCAAATAACACCTTAAACAAACATAATCTAACGATCAAAACCTCTTCAAAATATCTAAATGATAAACTAAAAGTCGGAGCACGAATAAATCTCATGAAGCAAATATTAGAGCAGGCCCCTTCTTCTCCAGGAGAGTATTTCAACCCCATTTTTGCACTTTATAAATTTCCTAGAGGTATTGATTTTAGTCCTTATAAAAACAAATACAAATATTGGGATGAAGAGAAAAGAATATACAATCAGAACTGGCCTTACACAGATAAATCAGATAACCCATATTGGATTGTTAATCAAATAGAAAAAGAGTCTGACAAAAAAAGAGCTATTGTAAACTTAGATGTAGCACTAGAATTAACAAGTTGGGCAACAATAAAAGCGAGAGGAAATATCGACAATACTGTAGAAGCTAAAACGTTTAAAGCTCCAGCTGGAACAATGACAACTCTTGCTAAACAAACGGGTAAATACTCTTCGGATAAAGTAGATCACCTAGAAAGCTATGGTGATGTATTATTTCTAATTGACCACAGTTCTAACACGATTCAATTCAATGGAACTATCGGCGCAAGTATAGAAGACGTTAAACACTCTACAATGGGACTCTTTGGACATCCTAGTTTGCCAAATGTATTTAGCCCAAAAGCACTTGAAAATGGTGGAAGTATTTCTGAAGGACAAAGACATACCCAAACCCAGTCTGTATTTGGAGCAGCAAATATTGGTTACAAAGATATGATCTTCCTTGACGCAACCTACAGAAGAGACTGGAGTTCAACACTTCCAAAAGACGATTATGGCTTTGATTACCCATCACTAGGGGGTAGTTTTATTTTTTCAAAACTTACAGATCAAAAGTTTTTGGGCTTTATCGATTTTGGGAAGATAAGAGCATCATGGACTAGAGTAGGTAACACTGTTCCTGCATTTGTTACATCTCCTGAAGCTCATACTGTTGATCGCAATGGAAATATCAGTCTTAATACAGAAAAACCATTTACAGAACTGAAGCCAGAGTTAACAACTTCGAAAGAGATAGGTCTCGATCTAAGAATGTTCAATAATAGAGTCTCTTTAGATGCGAGTTACTATAAGGCTAACACCGAGAACCAGTTTTTCAGACAATCAGCAGTACTTGCATCAGGGTATTCAACGTACTTTATCAATGCTGGAAATATCCAAAATGAAGGTATTGAACTAACGATCCATGTAACACCAGTACAAAACAAGGATATTCAATGGAATTCAAATATAAATTTCACTAAAAACACCAATAAGGTAATTAGCCTTCCGGAGAATTATAGAAAAGAAGGATTCAAATTCACAGGATATAGTAGTTCAATAAATGCAAAAGAAGGCGAACCTATTGGAAGACTATATGCAAAGGTATATAAGAAAGTTAACGGGAAATATCTTTTAGCTCAGAAAGATAAAGATGATGAAAGTAAAGGATACACACTCGTTGTGAGCGGTGATCAAGAGTTTATTGGAGATATTAATCCAGACTTCACACTAGGATGGAATAACTCTATTAGATATAAAAATCTCAACTTGTCATTCCTAATCAATGCTAGTATTGGAGGGAAAGCACTATCTGCAACGCAACATCAACTATCAAGAGATGGTTTGACAGAAGAAACAGCTCAAATGCGAAGAGACGGAGGATTCAAAGTGAATGGGCTTATTTCTAATGGTGAAAATAGTTATATTAATAAGACAACCAGAATTTCTGCTAAAAATTATTACTCTACAGCTCCAATTGGCGAGTTTCTATACGATGCAACAAATGTTAGATTACAAGAAGCATCACTAACCTATAGCTTTGGTTACCTATTTGGAGAGAAATCACCAATCAAAGGACTAGATCTTTCTCTTATTGGTAGAAACCTTTTATTCTTCTATATCGATGCTCCTTTCGATCCGAACATTGCAACAACAGCAACAGGAATTAAACATCTAAACACAGACCATTTTGGATTGCCAACAACAAGAAATGTAGGTTTCTCTCTAAATGTTAAATTCTAATCTAGCATTATTATGAATACAAAATTTATAAGACATATATACCAAATATGTATTGCACTCATTATATTATCCACATCGTGCACAAGCGAATTTGAAGAAATGAATTCAAATACATTTAAAGTGGAAGAAGTTTCAACTGGACCACTTTTTGGTCCGGTTCAGAAGAATATTTTCCAAGAGTTGCATTGGAAATACCAAATTCAAGAGAATCTAAATGGAGATCTGTATAGTGGTTATATGGCTCCTCCAACTCCATTTAATAGCGATCATTTCAACTCAACATATAGTCTAATGGATAACTGGAATGCCACTCCATATGATTATAGAATGACAGGAGTAATGAAACCTGTACATAGCATTCTAAAATTGACTGGTGAGAGAAGTAAAGATTTCATTGCCATCGCTAAGATTCTAAGAGTTGCCGCAATGCATCAGGTGACTGATACGTATGGACCACTACCATACAGCTCATATGGAATGTATGAGACCTATTCTCCATATGATTCACAAGAAGAGATCTACACCTCGTTCTTTAAGGATCTTGAAGAAGCAGATCAATACCTAAAAGAGTACATTGAGAATAACCCCGGGAAAAGTGCTTTTAAGAAATATGACTATATATTCGGTGGAGATTACACCAAATGGCGTAAATATTGTAATAGTCTTAGATTACGACTTGCAATGCGTATTTCGAACAAAGATTTTATCAAAGCGAAGGAAGAAGCTGAAAAAGCGGTAAGCAATGGAGTTCTTACAGACCCAAAAGATATTGTTGGAATGTTAGACGTAAATAATGACAACCCACTATATATTATTTCTAATGTTTGGCACGATGCGAAACTTGGAGCAAATATGGAGTCTATCTTAGTTGGCTTAAAAGATCCTAGACTAGAAAAATTCTTTTTGCCTACTGACAACATAAAAGCAATAGAGTTAGGACCTAACTACACTTTAAGTACTGGAGAGGAAGTTCGATTCCAAGGGATAAGAAATGGAATAAGACTTGTAAAAAAGAAAGATCGTATAAATTACTCTACACTCGGTGCCCCATGGCAAGTTGATCAACAAAAGGGAACTCCAATCTATTTAATGTTTCCAGCAGAAATGTATTTTCTAAGGGCAGAAGGTGCATTAAAAGGCTTCAACATGAACGGCAGTGCTGAGGATCTTTATAGACAAGGTATTGAAGCCTCTATGTCACAGTGGGAGGTTACATCGGACAAAAGTGAAGGTTATCTAGAAGACGCTACATCTCATCCATCAGATTATGTTGATCCAGTCAACCAAGAGTACAATATCAAAGCGGCGTCACATGTTACAATCAAATGGGATTCATCATTATCAAAAGAGGAAAAGCTCGAAAAGATCATTACGCAGAAATGGATTGCGAATTTTCCTATCGGACAAGAAGCATGGAGCGAGTTTAGAAGAACAGGATATCCTAAACTTCAGGATCTAAAAACAAATGATAGTTACTCTTTTGAAACAGGACAGGTTGATAGTGAAATAATGATTCGAAGATTACCATTTCCAACTTCAGAAGTTAAAAACAATAATAGTGAAATGCTTAAGGCATGTAAATTACTATCTACAGGAAAGAACAATGCAGGCACTAGACTTTGGTGGGATACAGGTGTAAATAGATTTGAATAATAAATAATCATTACCAAGGGATGACAAAAAAGGCTGTTCACACATGATGAACAGCCTTATCCGTGATTATAATATAGTTCTCCAAATATTATTCTTATCTAGCAAATAGTAGCTCACGATATTTAGGTAATGGCCACAGTTCATTATCTACTACCAATTCTAACTTATCAATATGATATCTAATCTCATCAAGGAATGGACGAACAGTATTATCATAGGCTTCTGCTTTAACCCTCTCATTTTCGATCTTATTCGCTAGTTTTCTAGCATCAACCATTTCATTAACCATAAGTTTGATCGTTGATATATGATTTGATATATCTTTAATAAGTTCTTTTCTTGCTCCAGACATTGCCTCAAACTCCTCAGAAGAGAATATTTCCTTCAATCCTTTGACATTCTCAATAAGTGTCGTTTGGTACTGAATTGCTGTTGGAACAATATGATTGATTGCAAGGTCTCCTAGGACACGTGCTTCAATTTGAATCTTCTTAGTAAACTTCTCATATTCGACCTCAGTACGTCCTTCTAGCTCACGTTCTGTGAAGATACCATTATCGATAAACAATGCTTTCGCCTTTTCAGACAAGTAACCATCCAATGCTTCTGGCACATTTTTAATATTGGTAAGTCCACGTTTTTCTGCTTCAACGACCCACTCATCACTGTATCCATTTCCATCAAAACGAACATTCTTACACTCGACGATAATCTTTTTTAAGATTTGAAAGATTGCCTCATCTTTCTTAACTCCAGAATCAATTAGTGCATCTACTTCATTTTTAAATTCAATCAATTGATTTGCGACAGCAGTGTTTAGTGCAATCATTGGAGCGGCACAATTTGCCATAGAACCAACAGCCCTAAACTCAAAACGATTACCCGTAAATGCAAATGGAGAAGTTCTATTACGATCTGTATTGTCTAATATAATTTCTGGAATTCTACCAATATCAAACTTCAAGGCTGTCTTCTCATCTGGAGTCATCTTTCTATCAACCACAGCTGTTTCCAAATGATCTAACATTGCCGAAACTTCAGTTCCCAGAAACACTGAGATGATTGCAGGAGGAGCTTCATTTGCTCCTAGTCTATGTGCATTACTTGCAGAAACAATTGTTGCTCTTAGCAAGTCTTGATGATCAAACACAGCTTTTAGAGTATTAACAACAAATGTCAAAAACTGAAGATTACTTTTTGGGTTCTTCCCCGGTTTATAAAGTACGACTCCTGTATCTGTAGACAGAGACCAATTATTATGTTTTCCAGAGCCATTAATTCCTTTAAACGGTTTTTCATGTAATAGGACTCTAAATCCATGGCGTCGTGCAACTTTTTTCATCACATCCATTACTAATTGGTTGTGATCATTTGCAAGATTCACTTCTTCATAGATAGGTGCTAATTCAAATTGATTGGGAGCTACCTCATTATGACGTGTTTTACATGGGATTCCTAATTTATATGCTTCATTCTCCAAATCAACCATAAATGAACCCACTCGCTCTGGAATAGAACCAAAGTAGTGATCGTCTAATTGTTGATCTTTAGCAGAAGCGTGTCCCATCAATGTACGACCTGTTAAATACAGATCAGGTCTTGCTTGATACAACGCCTCATCAACCAAGAAATACTCTTGCTCCCAACCTAAGTTTGCTGTTACTTTTGTAACATTCTTATCAAAATACTGACAGACATCGACTGCAGCTTTATCAATAAGGTTGGTTACTTTTAATAAAGGAGCTTTATAATCTAAAGCTTCACCCGTATAGGAGATAAAAATAGTTGGAATACATAATGTTGTCCCCACAATAAAAGCTGGAGAGGAAACATCCCAAGCAGTATAACCTCTAGCTTCAAATGTATCTCTTATTCCTCCGTTAGGAAAAGATGAAGCATCCGGCTCTTGCTGAGCTAATAATGATCCAGCGAAATTCTCAACAACACCACCATTGTCTCCATGCTCAATAAAAGCATCATGTTTTTCTGCAGTACCATCAGTTAATGGATGAAACCAGTGAGTGTAGTGAGTAACACCGTTCTCCATGGCCCATGCCTTCATTCCAATCGCAACTTGATCGGCAATCTTACGATCAATAGTCACTCCATTATCAATAGCATCTATTACTGCATTATAAGCATCAACAGATAAATATTTTTTCATCTTTGGACGATTAAAAACTAACTTCCCATAATAATCAGAAGTTAATTTCTCATCCCTTACTACACTTTTGGGTTCCCTATTAATTAGGGTATTCAATGCATTAAATCTAACAGTAGCCATAAATATATTTTTATCATCCTATCACTTCAAGCAAGCAATTACAAAAACACCCCTATTAAAACAAGACCTTCATGTAAATGAAATACGTTTTTTTAAAACAACACCCCCATCATTACAGGGGTTCAGTACAAATATACAAACAAACAAACAAAAACAAAGTTTTAACCCAATTAAGTTTTACATATTAACACTAAAAACACATTAAATTAAGCTATATGAAAAAATATCAATGAAAAAATATCAGACAGAAAGAAAAACACCAACAGTCACAACAATATATCAACTCAACAAAACATTAGGTAAGATCATGAATAATTACAATATTATCTTTTATCAAAAAATTATACCTTTAGAAGAAAATATATTGATATAACATTCTTTACTATGGAAAACATAAACAAGTATATTGAAGAAAACAAAGAACGTTTTCTAGAAGAGCTTTTCGGTTTAATAAGAATACCATCTATTAGCTCTATAAAAGAACACAAACCAGATATGTACCGCTGTGCTGAGTATTGGAAGCAATTAATGCTAGATGCAGGTGTCGACAAGGCTGAAATATTTGATACACCAGGTAATCCCGTGACATATGGCGAGAAAATCATTGATACTAATCTTCCAACAGTTCTCGTATATGGCCATATGGACGTAATGCCTGTTGATCCTATTGAGCTATGGGAATCACCTCCTTTTGAACCAGAAATAAGAGATGGTAAAATATGGGCTCGTGGTGCAGATGATGATAAAGGTCAAGCATTTATGCATGCAAAGGCTTTTGAATATCTTGTTAAAACCAATCAACTTACTTGCAATATCAAGTTTATGATTGAAGGTGAAGAAGAAATTGGTTCTGTTCACCTTGGACAATTTTGTAAAGATCACAAGGAGATGCTTGAAGCGGACATTATACTTGTTTCTGACACAGGAATGATTGCTCGTGATATTCCAAGTATAACAACTGGACTAAGAGGTCTTTCATACTGGGAAGTAGAAGTTACTGGTCCTAACAGGGATCTACATTCTGGAATTTTTGGAGGTGCTGTAGCTAATCCTATCAATGAATTAAGCAAATTAATCGCATCAATGACAGATGCTAACAATCGTATAACTATTCCGGGGTTTTACGATGATATTATTGAAGTCTCAAAAAAAGAGAGAGAAAAGTTGGCACAAGCACCTTTTGATCTTGATGGCTATAAAAAATCGCTTGACATTAACGAAATACAAGGTGAAGAAGGATATTCAACCCCTGAAAGAACTGGTATCAGACCTTCGTTTGACATCTGTGGAATTTGGGGTGGTTATACAGGAGAAGGTGCAAAGACAGTTCTTCCATCAAAAGCATATGCAAAAATATCTAGTCGACTTGTTCCGAATCAAGATCACAATAAAATTGCCAAATTATTCAAAGAACACTTTGAAAACATCGCTCCAAAATCAGTAAAAGTAGAGGTTACTCCTCACCACGGTGGACAAGGTTATGTTTGCCCTATTGATCTTCCTGCATACAAGGCTGCAGAGAAAGCGTATGAGGATGTTTTTGGTATAACACCTGTCCCGGTCAGAAGTGGAGGAAGCATACCAATAATCTCAACGTTTGAAGAGATTCTTGGAACAAAATCTGTATTAATGGGGTTTGGTTTGGAAAGTGATGCGATACACTCACCAAACGAAAATTTTCCTTTAGAAAATTTATTTAACGGAATTCGAACAATATCAAGATTCTATAATCACTTTAAAGGATAGTGTGCAATAAACGTGTATCTAATTAATTTTAAGATACACGTTTATACCTCATTCGATTTGTTTTTAAAGCTACCACATATCCGTTCGCAAGAAGAAATAGATTGTGGTATAACCTTAGAAACATCTCTTTTATTCATATCTAATGTGTATCCCATTTCAATAAATATGTAGGTGGGTCACCGATATGGCAGACTTGCTTAAATTGCTCAATATTTTTTTTCAAAGCAGGAACTAAATATCTACTTGTTGAAGCATAACCTAAACGATCAATAACAACATAAGACACATTGTTATTTTTTAAGTTCTTCAATAACATCTCACTATCATTGGTGTTTTTAAACTGAGAAACCTTTCGATTTGCATACAAATAAAATAGGCCTGGTTTCCGGCATGCAATAACAGCATCTTTAGGAGTATTTACAGAACACCACTTTGCCACAGCAAAGTAATGATCATATTTAAGACCCCATATCATATCTTTCCTATGATGCAGAACTTTTAATGACGGGATACTAAACAGCAAAACAATTCCCATCGCAGAAACTCTATACTTTAAACCTCTAGAACGAACATCTAGTCTATAGTTACGAAAAACGAGATTATATACACCAAGAAGAACTAGAAATTGGATAATAGGCACAATAGGTAGCATGAACCTAATTCCAAACCAAACTTCTGGCCACAAAAGTTGTATTGCGAATTGCCCGCCCAAATAACCTATTATTAATCCTTTATATTTACGGTTCATTGTCGATATTCCATATATAAGAACTATAATTAAGCTGATCCCAACTAAATAATAGTACCATAAAGAAGGTTCCGTTTGAGAAATATCCATTGATGGCAACACACTTCTTGGAATTTCTTTAGAAATATATCTTAGACCATTTTGGATTATTCTTTCAATCCATCCACTAAACTCAATAATTCCCAGCTCAGGTCTATAAGGGTTTTTCAATATTAACTGATTCACATAACCATTGCCTCCAAGGCTAATACTTCTTATTGTCCAAGGCAGAATTCCTATTATAAAAGACACTACAGTAGTGATGATTAACTTCCATTTCTTCTTCAATAAATAGAACAATACGATCCCTCCAAATAATGCAACACCTTGAGATCTGATATAATATGTAAATATTAATGTAAACAATGAAAATATATAGTATTTATTTAGACGCATTTCACTCTTAAGAACTAAATATAATGTCAGTAGTGAGAAAAACAAAAATGGTATTTCACTCATCATAACATAGCTGTATCGAATAATTTGTCCATTAAACAACACCACCAATGAAGACAAACATGCAAAGTGATTATTATTAGTGATCTTTTGTACAATCAAAAACATCAAACACAATGCCCCCCACATGAAAAAACCATTAAATACTTTTATCCATACAATACTTTTAGAGAACAACATTGCTATAGATATTAAGAACGGATATCCAGGGGGAAAATGGTTGGCTAAAGGATTGCCAAACATATGGATATTTCTGTATCCATGCCCTCCATTAATTGATTTTCCTAGGATATAATAAAATGCATTATCACCACCTAAGAATAGTTTCTTATCAAACAAAAGTAAGTAAGCAATAATGAAACTAATAGATATAATGCTAATACACGTAAAGGTATCCCTATTTTTTTTAAAGAAATTATCTCGCATTTTGAGCCATATAATATTTAAGGTGCTCTAAGATAATCAAAACAGTTCAACCTAAGCATCTTATGTTACATAAAATATATCTTTGCATAGAAAACACAAATGAGTTAAGGAGAATTGAATCAAATGAGTATACGAAAAAAAACGAAGCATATAGTCTGGGCAACAACCATTACACTATTTCTAGTCCTCACAATTATACACTTATCAACATTTAATCTTGCATTCAGACAATTACAGAAAGATCAATTGAATATGTATAAGGCTAAAGTTCATTCTATTATTGAACAACAATCGAATGAACTATCAAACCTTCACCATCAAATCATAAAGTTAGGACACAGCTATTATTTGAATAAAAGCACACACTACACTCTTAAGGACATTAATATATTTGGATTATATTTATTCAGAGAAGAAGGACATGTATTAAAAAAAAGCTTTAAGACAAAACAACTTCAAGAATCAGAGGTAGCATATATTCATAACATCATAAATCACAACCTGTCTATTTATGGACGTAGCAATATGACAGGTATTATCCAGGTCAACAGACACGTTTATATCATTGATGCTACAAAAATAAATCATCACTCTTTTGACTTTTCTATTCTGATTAGAAGATTATCACATAAAACAGTTCTTAACCATCAAAGTCATCCCTCATTTAGAGTGAAGTTTGTTCCCAAAGTAACAATGAAACAAAAACATTCTTCAAAATATAAATTACTAAAAAAGTTTCATAAAATCATTTCTCCACCAATCTATAGTAGTAGCAGATTTATTATAGCATCAGACTTTCTTGACAAACCAATATATTGGAAAATAATATACAAGCCTGAAGTGATCAATACAGCTAAAACCCAAACAATATTTGAGCTCACGATTATAATACTATTGCTCGTAATGTTTTCTTACACGATAATAAGTACATTTGAAAAACGGATCAACAAACCACTTAGTGCATTGGTTAAGCAAATTGATGATATGTCCGATCTAGATACTCTAGACCCCATATCACATCATGATGGCCCCCAAGAATTGGTTATTTTAAGTAATAAATTAAACCAGCTTTTTAATGAATACAATGCTCAACAGTTACACTTTCATCAAAACAATGACAAACTCTCACAAGCTTTAATTCAGAGTAAACTAAACGAAAAACAGATCGCCTCTTTCTTTTCAAATATGTCACATGATATTCGTACTCCGCTCAATGCAATTATAGGTTTTAGTGAACTTATATCTGAGAATCTTTGTGACGAAAATGAAAAAAAGGAATATGCAGGAATTGTTTTAGATAATGGGATCAAACTAATAGAATATATCGAAAGTATAATTGAACTTTCAACTCTTATCAATAATACACTAACACCAAATAAAAAAAGTATATCAATAAACGAACTTACACGAAACCTTCAAATCAAAATATTAGATCAGAAACAAAAACTTCATAAGAATGAACTGCAAATAAAGTTTAAACACGGATATAATCATGAAAATAACTACTTGTATACCGATGAGATACTTTTAATCAGATGCATCACTAACCTAACAAGTAATTCATTTAAGTTCACAGAAGAAGGAAGAATTAATATCGAGACCAAGCAGTCAAATAATAATTTCATCTTTATTGTCACCGATACAGGGAAAGGTATTGATGACGTATTTTTGAAATACCTTGGTAAGGAATTTCTTCAAGAAGAGGACACTTACACTAAAAGTGTAGAAGGAACAGGGATTGGATTAAGCATATCTTACAGGATAGCTAGAATATTGGGCGGGAAAATCGAGATTAACTCAATAAAAGGGAAAGGAACAGAAGCAATAGTTTCTATACCTTTATCCTTATAATTTTATCTTATATTATTTTCCTCTATATATTTAGCAGCTTGCTCAAGCTCTTCATACCATGATTGACCATACTTTCGAATCAAAGGTTCTTTGAGAAGTTCCCAAACTGCAACATTCTTCTCATTCCCTAATTTCACAGCACAATTACAAATATCAAGCTCTTGATAATTTATCGCATCAAACTTTTCATATTCAGTAATTCGAATAGGGAATAGATGACAACTCACTGGCTTTCTAAAGTTTATTTTTTTCTCCAACCACAACTTCTCAATTGCACATTTAGTACAGCCGTCATTGTCCGTATATGTATATACACATTCTCCATCTCCAACAATTGGCGTTACTAAATCTCCATCAGAATCGATGACTGAATAACCCTGTTTTTCGATTTCAGATTTATTCGTATCGCACAACTCTAGTTCGATGACAGGATAAAGTTTTTCAATAATTAGAGCTTCCTCCTCTGTTAAAGGTGCTCCTGAATCTCCGGAGACACAGCATTCACCTTTACATTTTAATAGGTCACATAAAAATTTTTTATGAAACACATCAAAGCTTACAATAGCATTCCCAACTTCAATCACAACAATAAATATAAATATGTAGATAATGATGAAAAATGAAAAAAGCTTCACA
>JAONJW010000059.1 GCA_028377305.1 Prolixibacteraceae bacterium
AAAATAAACTATTTAAACATAGCTTTATTAAATGTCCGATATTTTGTTGCATATCCACTTGTCTATAGCCCAGATAAAATAAACCAGTTCTTTGCCGCCTAAATTTTATGAACAGGCCCTGTTACAAAATATAAAACATATACTTTATCAGAAAAGAAAATCAACTCGATTCCTTGATAAAAGAACCTTACCGTCTTTCTCCAAAGCTTTCAATAAGCGTGATACGACTTCTCGTGAAGTAGTTAATGAACTAGCAATCTCTCCATGAGTACCTTGAAAATAGTCTTTCTCTGTGGATTTTTTGTATTCAATAAAAAATGACAGCAATCTTTCATCCATTTTTTTAAAAGCGAGACTGTCAATAGTCTCTAACAATCCATCAAAGTGAGACTTGTATGATCTTAAAACAAATACTTTCCAAGATTCATACTCAACCAACCATTCATCCAAATACCTAACAGGTACACTTATCACATCCGTATCTTCTTCTGCTATAATATTTACATTGGATTTGAAATGCTCCATACAACACGTGAGTGCCATCAAACAAACTTCTCCTCGGGTAAGATAATACAGTAGAGATTCTCGTCCATCTGCATCAGATCTATATATTCGTAAGACACCATCTAAAACTAATGGGAATTTTTTTATATACTTATCCTCTTGAATTAATAAATCACCTTTTGATATTTCAGTCCAAGAACCGACTTCTGCAATTTTCTCACATAATTCAAGTTCTAGAACAGGAAAACGTTTTTGGATAATTTCGGGGTTTAATCTTATATTATTATCAAGCATAAGTGGATCTATTTCAATTATGATAAAAAATTCTGAATTGGCACATCCAAAGATATATAAAATATGACTTCTCAATACATCAATTTTTTAAACACAAAAAAAGAAGCATTGTTTCAAGTGGTTGATCAATGCTTCTCCACAACTATCAATAATTAAACCTTAGACTGACAAATTAATCATCAGTAGAACAAGAACATCCACTTTGTTCTTTTTTATCATTACTGTCTACTTCTTCAATTTTCACAGAACAACAGCTTGATTTCGGCTTTGTATCATTTGTTTCTTCAATATTTACAGTACAACAGCTGTTACTTTTCTTCTTTTTAAAAAAACCAAACATGATTATATCTATTATTTTAGTTATACAATTACATTAAATACATACCCAGAGATCACTGCAACTAAGAATATCACAGCCACAAAAATGATTAACAATTTTGGTTTAAATATTTTTGCCAACATCGACATCTCTGGAATTGCCATCCCTGCGCCACCAATAATTAGTGATATTGCTGTTCCCATTCCAACACCTTTTGTAATCAATGACATTGCAATCGGTATTGCAGTTTCTGCACGAATATATAGAGGTATTCCAACAATTGCAGCAAGTGGCACAGCCCAAAAATTATCTCCACCAGCATACTTTGCGATAGTATCACCCTCAGGCAAATAACCATAGATCATAGCACCAATTGCGACTCCGAAGAACAAATATCCTAATATAGGCTTCAATGAATCAACTCCTGCTTTTAACGAAATGTTAACTTTCTTTGACAATGGCAATAATCTTCTTTTATCGATACCATCTACAATATGATCACTTCCTCCAGAAACTTTCACAGATCTCACATGTTTAGCTAATCCTCCTTTTTCTAACAAGTAACCAAATACAACACTTAATGTAAATGCCAGAATAAAGTACACTGTAGCATTCACGACCCCAACAGTTGCACCAAGCATTGCAACAATAATTGGGTTAAGAAGTGGTGAAGAAATCAAAAATGACATTACCGAACCAAAAGGTAGATTTGCATTCAAAAACCCTACAGTCATAGGTATCGTAGAACAAGCACAGAATGGTGTTACTGCACCAAAAAGCGAACCTGCTATATTACCTAAAAGCCCTTTCCCTTTGAACAATCTTTGCAACTTATGTTGAGATACATGCATCATGACAAACTCAATCAGTGCAGTAATCGCAATGAAAAGGATAAATAACTCAAGAGTAATAAAAATAAAGTTACCCAATGATTTTGTCAAACTCTCCATAAAAGGAGTAGTTTCGAAATCCAATACTTCAAAAAATAAGCTCTTAACTAATACTATTAATTTATCTTGCATCACACGTTATTTTACTTAATACTTTAATACTTTTTTATCTTATGCTATCCTAATAGATATACCTTTCTAAGGAACAGATAATAAACAAGTACTGACATTATAAACTTTCGGACAATTGCGCTTTCGGACCTTAAAACGTCTACCAGGTCTTTTGCTTGTTAGCTTCATGATAATTCTTATTTTTTATTTATCTTCATTAAGGTAGACGACCATATCAATCAAAAGACACATTTTAGACAAAAAAAAGCTACACTATCTAAAAAAGACAGCGTAGCTTAATTAAAGGGAATGAAAGTCCTATTTCTTGAGTAGCGATGCTTTTGCTAATAAGTTATCACAACTGTCCCTTATATGACACTCCGCAAAAGAACCATCTTCTGCATATTCTATATCGCAACATTGGGTAAACATCTCATAGAGCATCTTTCGTCCTCTTTGACATCTCATCTTGGCAGCAGATAATGAGATATCTAGCCTTCTTGCTATTTCAGCCTGAGGCATACCTTCAATATCACTCCAATATAATGGATCCCTATATTTTTCGGGTAATAGCTTTATCATGGGTATAATAAAATCCACCGCACCATTTTCTGCAATCCCATCTTCGATATCTTCTACGTAGTCTAATTCATCAACAATAATCTTTTTAGACCGATAGCTATCCACCAAAATATTTCTTGTAACTTGAAATAGCCAAGCCTTCATATTCGCAACCTTGGTGTTTTTATGATAAGCATCCATCAATCGCCCCATTACCTCTTGAGCTATATCATGAGCGAGCTCTCTATCCTGGACTTTTTTAATCACATAACCTAAGATCATATCATAGAACAATGCAACTACTTCATCAGGATTACAACACTTAATCTCTTCCTTCATACTTTTATATACACGATTAATTACAGTTATTCCTGTCTTTATCAACAAGTACAACACTTGTTTGGTTTCTTCGTAACTTCAAAAGTATTGTTTTTAGATCAAAATAGAAAAGAGTGATATCTTATTAAGATTATCCACCACTATCAAAAACGTCAATTTAAAAGATTCTTGTAAACAAATCAATTGATGTGCTGCAGTCAAGTTAAATTCCCCTTCATTTAACCCTATCTTTGAGTGAGATGATGGTTTTCTATTAATTGGTACAGTATTCTTCAGACCTTTATAATTAGTCATAATTGAAATCTTTAAAATCACTCCATCTTTTTTAAAAGAGTAACAGAGATTGTCATTACACACCTCTTTGACGAATTTCGGTTCTAAACCATGAGCTTTTATAACTCAATGGGAGCGTGTTCGATATTTGTAAAAGAATCTCCAAATTTACCATCAGTTTCTTTTCATAAAAGACACTCACTATTTCATTTTAAAACTTCACCAGAGTCTTTCATTAAACAAACCATTCAAATTTTATGTAATAAATAAAAAAGCTTCAAGAAGAGTAAGGAGTAACCATTAAATAAAAGAGAAAAAGATCCAATACTAAAATATTTCCACTATATTAGCAGAAATGATTTCCCCTTATAGGCCATAGGAGTAAATCTGATTTTAATAATATAAATAATAACATGAATATAATTGATCACTTAGAGTGGAGATATGCAACAAAAGCATTTGATCCTAATAAAACAGTATCTAAAGAGAATATTGAAACCTTAAAACGTGCACTACAATTAACTCCTACTTCTCTAGGATTACAAACTTTTCATTTTCATGTAATAGAAGATAACTCCATAAAAGACCAACTTCTACCATATAGCTTTAATCAACAACAAGTGACCCAGGCTTCTCATCTTTTTGTTATCAGCTACTATCCTGAAGTAACAGAAAAACATGTAGAGGATATTCTAAATATCAAAATAAATTTAGAGTCGGTTCCTAGAGAAACACTTACACAATTCAAAGATTTTGTGATGGGATATATTCAAAGGATGGATAAAGAATCCATGGCAATATGGAGTGCGAAACAGACTTATATCGCCATGGGAGTTCTTTTGACAGCATGTGCCGAACTGAATATCGATGCGTGCCCGATGGAAGGGTTTGATGCCAATGGATATAACCAGATACTAAATCTTACAGAAAAGGGCTTACAAGCCTCTCTTGTAGTTCCTGTGGGATATCGTTCAGAAGACGATAAGTATCAACATGCGAAAAAGGTAAGGAGAAGCCTTAATGAACTTTCAACTGAGCTATAAATTTTCTTTATTTAGTACACTTACGAGATAGACTATTTAATGATTTATGGATAGGACAAGGGTTTGGACACTCTTGTCCTTTTCTATATACAACCAATACCTCATTTCCTTTATCAATCATCATCTTTCTTGCCAATCTCCTAGCCCCTTTTGTTCGAGCAATTTTCAACTGTTCATAAGGAGTTAAATGATGACGTACCCATCCGTTTATAGCCTTTTCAGCTTTAGTTTCAATGGATAATCGAGACGAACGAGAAACTGTTCCGCTACCGATCGGAGACGAATGATCAACAATCGCTTTTGCCAATGATTCTTCCAATTCCTTATAGCAATTATGAAATGACAAGCGATCTCTTATGGCATGTTCTAACGATTCAATAAAGGCTTCTTGTATTTGATCCCGACGCATCTCTCTTTGAAGCTTCTGTTTTCGATAAATATCGCTTGACCGCACCTTAGTCATTCTTTGCTTAGCCTCTTGAATTAATTCTTCAGGAGCCCATATCCCTTTAGATATAGCTCGTCGACCTCTTAGTTCTTTTACGCGTATATAATTCTTTTGTTTTGTAATTGCACGAGTTACACCAGCATCCCCCGCAGGAAAGAAAGACCATTTTCTCGGAATTATCACTTCCTTCCCATTCCTATCAATCAATTTTCCATCTGTAGATTTCACAATCTCTAATTCCATCTTTTATTTCCAAAGCTACAATTTTTCTATTAGCTACGTTTTATTAATTAGCTTAGACTAATACGATAAACAGTAGACTTCTATCTATTAGAAGTCTACTGTTTTAAAAGTTAAACGAATTATATATTCCTCCAAAACATCACAATCACCTCTTGGCTAACACTTTATCAAACAAAAGAAACCAAGCTACAATCTTCCTACCTGAATTCAAATTTGAATAGAAAACTATTGCCTTAAACTATAATAAAGATGAAATTTACACTAAAAAGGCCACTTGTTAAAGTGGCCTTAGACATTGTGATATTTGAATACACCTTACTCTACTATCAATTTATGAATTGATAGAGAAGATTCTCTTTGAATTTTAACAAAATATATTCCAGCAGGAACTTCTATGTCAAAACGCTTCTCTCTTGCATTCATTTGTTTACTCCAAATTGCAGATCCCATATTATTAATTAAAGTAATACGCACCTCTTCGATTAACTCAGATTGTAGTATTACTTTGAAGTGATCTATACATGGGTTTGGATATACCTTATCGATATTCATCGTAATCTGATCTCCTACAGAGGTGGACTCCGTGAAAACTTTAATATAATGGTATACCGTAGTTGTTTCTTTACCATCTGACACTTCTAAAACAATAGTTGCACTTATTTCTTCTTCAACTGCAGGAATATGAAGTGTTGCTACTGCTTTGTCTGAATTGTCAATTGTCGCTTTCAATCCAACTATTTCCCAACTATAAGTAAGACTTGAGCCATGATCTTCATCATTGGATTTTGTTGCATCAAGGGAGATGTCAGTACCTGCTTGTACTTTATCTGCAATTTCATTAATCACTGCGATAGGCATATCATTCATGTTATCTACGATAATATTGAATGACTTCATAACCTTCAATCCTTGTGGATCGGCAGCTTCTACCTCAACATCATATGCAGACACATCTTCAAAATTCATAGATTTATTAACAATCAAGAAATTGTCTTTCACTGTAAACGTTTTAGGAGCACCTGCAGCCAGAGCAAATGATACTTGATCAGCTTCAGGATCAATAGCCTTAAGTTCTTTGATTACGATCCCCGCTTCATTGTTCTCTTCGACATGATCCTCAAATTGTGCATTAATGAATTTTGGTGCTTCATTTATATCATTTATTTCAATCGTTTTATCAATTGAAGCACTTCCAGACACTCCATCTTCTGATATCGACAGATTTACTACGATTTTGGGATTAGCTCCGGGATAAAATACCACCGGATTTCTCACGACTAGTTCATTATTTTTCAACTCGAATAATTCTTTATTCTCTCCAACAACACCAACTAAAGTAATGGTATAGTCCCCATTTACCTTATCGTCATCGACAATAGTAAGTGCTATTTTCTCTCCTATAGCAGCATTGTCATCAATAGTAGCCTTTGATAATTCGATGTCTTTCGGAAGTTCCTTCACATCATTTACTGTAATCGTTATAGGGACTTCAAGAGATGCTGCTCCATTGTCTGTTACAACAATAACTGGATTTACTTCATTCATTTTCTCAAAATTAGGTGCGTCTTTAAATTGTAGACATAGTACACCTTCGTCACCTGAGAGCTCAACCAAATTATTATCTGAGACTCCATTCTTAAGCGCCCAAGTTAATTTATCACCATGAACTAAATCAGGGTCATCTATAGTGACTGTGACTTTACCCGTTTCATTCTCTGCAACTTGGTTGCCTTCGACTCCTACTAATAATGGTGGTTCATTAACATCCTTAACATTAATACGGTATTTATGTGATGCCATTTTATCATCACTAAAATCTACACTAATAGTATATGAATCTTTTGTCTCAAAATCAAACGACGCCTTTTCGAACAACTTATTATCTTCAATAACAAATAGGTCATTATCTTCTACACCTGCAGGCAATGATGCAACGACTTTTGTTATACTCTTCTTATAGTCATCAGTTCCAACAGCATTAAATTGTGCAATTAATGCTTTATCTCCACTATTTTCATTAATATCAGT
The DNA here is from genome assembly GCA_028377305.1 of Prolixibacteraceae bacterium. Classification (GTDB taxonomy): domain Bacteria; phylum Bacteroidota; class Bacteroidia; order Bacteroidales; family Prolixibacteraceae; genus Halosquirtibacter. The sequence goes on from JAONJW010000059.1 coordinate 7,054, forward strand.
ATTTGAAATAACCATCTCATTCACTATATCGTCTGAGATATCAAGATCTTCAGACTCAAGTGAAGGCAACGTTTTATCTGTAGCTTCATAGCGAACAGTCAAAATATTTGCACCATTTAGATACACTTCTTGATTTTCAATACAGTGACACCAAGGTTCATCATTCAGGTGGTACTCTATATTTTCTTCGACTCCAGTGATATATGCAGGAACCCCAGAAGCATCATCTACAACCACTTCTGGAGCAGCACCTTGTGGTAGAATAGCAAGCGTCTGCGTTTTAGCCCCAATAATAAATTTAAGATCTTTAGTCATATTTTCAGTGTCCACTACGTCCCAAACCTTTCCCTCTAGCTTAGTACCCCATTGCATATTAGCTTTCGGCCCAGCTATACCGTTCACAGTAACAGTATTAGTAAACTTTCGAACTGATGTATTCTCATCTGCAGATATTACTGTTTTTCCTTTAGCATAACTAGCACTTGGTTCTTCGAAAATAAAGTCCACGACTCCATGAGCTTTTCCACTTTCTGTTGCTTTCAATGAATATGTATAAGTAACTCCATCTCTTTCAACTTTTAGGGTTGAAGCCTTCTTATAGGTCTTCATTACTTTATGGAAATTACATGATCCAACCAGATGGAATACTGTAGGAGTAGCTGGACGAAATGGATTTCCGGCATTAAACGCTGGAAGCGTAATATCTGTAGCATTAACATCAATATTACGAATTCTTCTCAAGTCAAACATTACCAATGGTTTGTTTACAACTACTTTATTAGATCCGACTGATTCGAATCCGCCAAAAGTACATGGTATGTTAAGCACGAGATTCCTAGATTGTAATTGTGCTTGCACACTCGCTCTTGAATGATCAAAAATACCATCTCCATACACTGTATCTCCAAGCGCAACAGATGATGTAGCCAAATCAACAACAGCATCTTTCTTAATCATTAGATTATTGATCGCAATTGCATTTACAACGTTAGAATTATGATCAGAATAGATCTCTCCAGCAATAAAATGACAGTGATCTTTTACTGTAATCGTTTTCTGAATTTTATCTGCTTCATGAATTAAATACACCTTCTCTCCAGGAGTATTTACCTCAAATTTAGATACTGTTAAAGCATTGGATTTGGTTGCAAAAGTAGTTACATAGTGAATATCTCGACCTTTAATCAATCGAATTGTACCTTTGAAGAACCCACCGGCCCAACTGTAATCATTCAACCCTAGGTTTCCTCCAGACTCAAGGACAAAGTTTTCTCCTACTGTCGATTTAAACCCTTCAGCTGCACACATGAAACTATTATGAACTGTAAAGGTACCCTCATTGAAATTATAAGTTCCTTGCAACTTAAGCTCATCAGGACTTTGTCCAATACTAACTGTTTCAATCGCACCTTTATTCATGGTCATTGTAGCATCCGCTGCTACAAACATAGTTCCTTTTACATCTACAGTTCCTTCATTCACTCTCAATTCTCCAAGATTATGGATATCAGAGTTGATATTTAAAACACCACTCTTAGCGACAGTCAATGAAGCTCCATTAAGTATCCTGATGAGATCACATTTTACCTCAGTATCAATTATAGGATTATTAGCACTTGCTTTAACAGTAATTTGTGCTACTTGTTTAGGTAGTACTCCACCATCCCAATTTGATGCATCGGACCAAGATGAAGAGGTTTCCCCATTCCATGTTGCTATAGGATCATACTTGCTATCTATATTAACGGTATAATCTTCATATGCTGCTAATATTCTATTTGAGAAAGAATTAAAGGGTTTGGTCTCATTTGCATAACAAACCCGCAAGTATGTTTTACCTGTTTTTACATCTTTAGGAATCGTAATTTTATGGTTTATTGTAAATGATCCTTTATCTGAATAAATCATTTGGCCCTCTGATGAATCAAAGAAACCATCTTGATCCCAATCGAACCATACCATTACAGAACCTGTGTAAGACATAAATCCACTTCCGTTAAGAGTTAAACTGTAACTTCTATCAGGACACACATTTATTTCTAGAGCTTTAAAGTCGTTTTCACCTCCAGTTCGTTTTGCAGCATTACTTACATTTGCCAACTTCAAGTAATTAAAAAATGGCAGGAAACTATACTCTGCTACAATCGGTAAATATTCACCAAATTTTAATGTTTTTGCTTCTGCTACTGGAACTTCACCCTCTGTGTAATAAAGGATATCTTTACCGTCATTTGCATAAGGGAAAATCTTATAGAAATAATTTGTATTAGGTGTCAATCCTGAGATCTGAGCAAAGTCTTCGTCACCACCTTTCACATATGCTACATCCACTTTCTCTATTACACCATCTTTGGGATTAATAATAGCATCTTTATCTGTATTAATTTTAATCAAATAACCATTAACCGCATTCTTACCTTTAGCAGCAGTCCAAGACAAAGGTTGTTGCTTACTCATACTTAGAAATGACTTAAAATCTGTAACATGAGCATCAGGTCTATTTCCAAAAGTAACAAAATGCATCTCTTTGCCCCAGATCATTTCACCATCAATGATCATGTAAGACCTATAGAAATAGGTAGTTCCCTCATTTAGTGCTGTAAGTTCAAATGATATTTTATTTCCTACAATATCTTCAATAACTTGTTTTTGAGAGTATAAATAAATCCCCGGTTTGTCTCCGTAATAAAAACCTTTTTCTTCAATATTAGGAGTCCCCATTAGAGCCAACTCAGCTAAAATGGTTGCATGCTTGAAACCAACGGCTTCAACTTCTAGCGTTTTTATTTCTTGTATTGCGCCATGTACAACCATCATGTAGTCTTCGACCTGTCCATATTTAATATCATCAGATGGATTAGTCAGTGGTTGTTTACTATAGTCTGTCATTACACGAATACGAATAGGCTTATCCTTCGCATAAGTGTCATCAATAGATAATGCGGAAGTAAATGTTCCAGTAAAACTTGCTTTTTGAGCGATTAATTCATCTTTTGTCCAATTCCCATCGGCATTTTTATCAATAAAAACCAACGCCTTAACAGGATTCGTGTCACCAGTAGTCACAGACAGAGTATATTTTCCTCCTTCAGAAGTACTGATTATCTCGGTAGTCTGAGTGAAGTCCATATATCCAGCCTCTTTATTTACACTATTAGAACTCTTAGCAAATTTACCAAATGTAAACTTGTAAATTCCCATACCATAATTATTGGGAGTAGGAGTAATTGTACCAACGGCAGAAGGGACCAATGCAGGTAAAACTTGAACAGCTTTTGTTAAAACAGTTTTGCTATTTCCATATTTATTGCTCACCTCTAAGGTTATATCAAAAGTCCCAACTTCATTGAAGATCACAACTGGAGCTACCGAAGAAGGAGTTGTTTGTGCCTCAAATGCAACTTTATTTGTACTAAAAGACCACTTATATTTTTCAACAACTCCTTTTAGAGATGTATTTAAAATTAATTTCGAACCTAGTGTAACTCTTTTGGATGATACAATTATTTCTGCAGTTGGAGCCATCTTATCCACATCCATTGAATAGGATTTATATAGAGGTCTTGAATTCATTGCACTGATAGTCAAATCAACTATATTACCTTTCTTTAATGCACTAAAATTCAGACGACATTTCCCATACTGAACGACTCCATTAGCAAGGATTTCTCCTTCTGATACTAGGGTTACCATAGCTCCATCCTTAGATATTCCGGATAAATCTAAAAATGTTTGACCTTCTTTTAAGTCCTCAGGTAAGGTTCCTGTAATCTCTTGTGGGTTACCTGTCCACATTCGCATTGCAGGATCTCCAAATAGGTGGAATAATCTATATGTATAGATTAAAGTTTCTAGGTCTGGAGCCCATGTTTCGTTCATTCGTAACAATCCTAAGTTAAGAACTTCACCAAGACTAGTAGTAGCTTGATCAAAACCTTTTACTCTTGGATCTTTGGCATTACTTCCTGTTCCGAATGACGGAAGAATACCGGGTTCAGGCCAAAGGGATTCAATCATACCTAAAGATAACCCATCATTAGGACCTGACAATGAATATAGAGATGCGCCGAATACAGCGACAGCTCCTCCATCTTCTTTGCGTAAGAGTCCTTCTGCAAAACATTCTGGATAAGAAAATTCTCCTGTATGACAGTTAATCGAAAATACGACAGGTAATTTGTTGCCATTGTGTAACTCACTAATCTGGGAGGTAACAAATTCTGGATGCGCCCAACCTACACCACCAGAGTAACCGTGGTCGCGGTGGAAAACATAGAAGCGACCATCATTAATTGAATTAATAATCTCTGTCTTCCCTCCATTCCAGTTAAAACCATTCTTTTTCAATAACTCTGGTGCAATTGATTCACCTTGTGAAAATCTTCCATTATTAAAATTCGTTGGATTTACACTTTTTTCAGCATAATAGATTCTCTCTACTTGGTATCCCTGGCTTACGACATAGTTACGAATATCTTCACTTGTATGACAGAAGCGTCTCGTAGCAAAACCATCTTTTTCATCATCTTGAAATTGCGCACAATTTAATCCTTTTTGATAAAATTGTGCATCTGTCACTGGATCTTTTTCATAGTGGATGATTTTATTAATCACGATATTTGCCTCATCCAATGTTCTGACCGAAATACGTCCTTTGGCCATATCTGGAGTGAAATCATCTTTTCCATCCATACAAGCATATGGCAAATCACTATAGAACGAATCATTCTGGTAGCTCTTAAACTCCATTGCAGGAATTTGCTCAATGTCTCCTATTAAAACGAAATATTTAGGTTTGGGAGTCATGTGGTGGTAACGATGTGAGATCTCAGATCGCACCATTGCTGTAGTCCATTTCTCTTTCGTTATTAACTCCACCTTATAACCTAAACTAGCTTTCCAATTTGCTAATTCTTTGGCAGGACCTTCAAACATTTTGTGCGTAAGAATTAGATAGTCCCTTGCATTCATATCCACAGATTCTCTTGCTATCGGCTCCACACCCTCGATATTCTTCCCATTAATTACCACATTCTTAAGCACACTTAATGCTGTCGAGTTCATGTCTGTATAGACCTTGTGATTTCCTCCTATTACGCGATACACAATCTTAGAAAATAAGCGCAGTTTCTTAGATACTGGATTATACTGTACAGGACAAATTTGTACTTTTACAATGCGAGTATCACGCATAACTTGATTTTGAACTAATGTTGCTAAAGAATTTGGATAAAAGGCATTTTCACCATATACCTCTTCATCCTTGTTAAACTCAGGCTCCGGAGCACCTTCTGTATCTACAGCAAACTCCAGCGATGGGTATATTGTATAGCCATCTATTTCAATATACTCTGAATCGACGATTTGGACCTCTATTTCTTCATCTTTGGCAAAAACATACATATCATTCCTCATAGGTAATGATGGAGCTCCAACTTGCCCTGTTTGCCCAAAACCCTCGATATGAAGTAAGGAATACGTTTCCCTTAATACCTCTTTGTCGACGACATTAGCCCCCAAAAACTTATACGAGACTTCTAGCATCCCATTATTTTCATTGAACACATTACGTGAAGGTGTAATAGACTGCTCTGTTACATCAAGAACTTTCCTTTGTTTAGAAAAAGGCAAATAGTGATTCTTTCCAATTCCCTCCATGCTAAGTACCAGCATTAGTAAGGCTAAAAAGTAAATTTTTCTCATAAATGGTTATTTGATATAGATTATTATTTTTCAAATCACAATACACATGATTTGAATTATTAATAATATACACATTTTTTAACACATATTAAATTGATAAATCTGATTATTTCATTCAAACAGCATAAAATCATGTAATAATCATTCAGTTTTTCAGATCGCACTATGGAATACCTGTTCACCCAAACGTCCAGTTGTGTAGATATAAACTTAACCTATTTAAAGTTGGGAAGAAGGTTATAGATGAATCAAGTCAACATGACTATAATATATTGAGAAAAGAATCGTTCGTTGAATTCAGAATACGTAGCGATTAAGTTCTCACAATAGCTTTAAACTTTTATACGATAAGGTAATAGCATGTAAAATAATTTGACTATATCCATGTACCAATTAGTCTTTCATCATATTAACTCTTCTTAATTACTATAATTTGTAGTCAACCTTGTATTCATGAATTAATCGATAATAATAGAAATATTGACAACTTATTTTGTTAATCAAATCACTATATTTGTATTGAGAATAAACCTATAACGAGAACTAATATGAATTTTAAGACATTTCTTAAATTACTAATTCTGATTACTCTTATTTCGTGTAATACTACTGAGAGTGATTCGGTACTAGATTCTTTAGCAAGTAGAATATTAAAAGATGAAGCGAATAATTTTATTTTTAAGCTAAACCATAACGACTCTGCTAAAGATGAATATACAATTCAATCAAAGGAAGAAAAGATTATTATTGAAGGGAATAATCGTATTGCACTAGCATCAGGACTTAAATGGTACATGAACCACAAAGCTAGTAGTCAAGTTACATGGGAAGCTAGTAATATTAATTTCCCGAATAAAAAAGAGATTATAGAAACTCCGATAAAAAAGAAAGCATCATTCGAATACTCCTACTACCTTAATTACTGCACATATAGCTATTCTATGGCTTTTTGGGACTGGGAAAGATGGGAAAAAGAGATTGACTTAATGGCGATGAATGGGGTTAATCTTCCTCTAGCGATGAATGGAATAGAAGCAGTGTGGCGTAACACACTAAAAAGATTGAATTGTACACAGAAAGAGATAGATAATTTTATACCTGGTCCGGCATTTAGTGCATGGTGGTTAATGGGTAATCTTGAAGGATGGGGTGGTCCTGTATCGGATGCATATATTGATCAACAGTCTCTATTGCAAAAGAAAATTCTTCGTCGAATGAAGGAACTTAACATGAACCCAGTTGTTCCTGGTTTCTTTGGAATAGTGCCAACATATTTCAAAAAAAAATATCCAGATGCTGATATTAGAGATCAAGGCAAATGGGCAGGAGGCTTTCAAAGACCGGCATTTCTATCTCCTTCAGACCCTCTATTTATGAAGGTATCCAAAATATATTATGAGGAATTAGAAAAGCTATATGGGGATATTGAGTTTTTTTCGGGCGATCCGTTTCATGAAGGAGGATCTTCAAAAGGTATCGATCTACCGAAAGCTGGAATAAACCTTGTTTCGGCAATGAACTCTTCATTTCCAAACTCCCAATGGGTCTTTCAAGGCTGGGGGCATAATCCAAATCATAAACTAATTAAAGATATCCCTTCTGATAAGATTATCATTCTTGATCTTGATTGTGACAACAGACCTCAATGGGAGGATCGTAATGGTTGGAGTGGAAACCCATGGATATGGTCTATGATTACAAATTTTGGGGGTAATGTAGGAATGTTTGGAAGAATGGATGTTATTGCCAAAGAACCATTCAGAGCACTTCATCATAAAGAATATGATAATAATCTTCGTGGAATTGGAGCGATGATGGAGGGTATCAATAATAATAGTGTTATATATGATCTATTATTTGACATAAAATGGCACAATAAAGAGATTGATCTAAACCAATGGATTCAAACATACACCAATTCAAGATACGGTAGAACAAATCAAGATATTTTAGATGCTTGGCAGATACTACGAAAGACAGTATATGGAAAAGAATTACTTCCCAATAGCTCTCAGCAAGGAACTACTGAATCCTACCTTTGTGCTAGACCATCTCTAGAGATTAAAAAAGTTTCTACATGGGGCAGTGCTGAATTATACTACAACCCAAAGGACTTACTACCTGCATGGAAGATCTTTATTGAGAATAGAAACAGCTATCAAAGAAATGAAGGATACAACTATGATCTAGTAGATATTACAAGACAATGCCTTTCGAATTACAGCCAATATCTACATAAGCATATAGTAGATGCTTATAATAAGAACGACAAAGAAAAGTTAATAGAGTTTTCAAATGAGTTTCTACAGTTAATCATCGATCAAGATGAGTTATTAAACTCAATTCCGAGCCTTACATTAAATCATTGGGTACAAGAAGCAAGAAGTCGAGGAGTATCTAATCAAGAGAAAGATTTATTTGAATACAATGCAAAAACACAAATTACAACTTGGTCATTCCAAAATTCGAATCTTCATGAGTATTCTCATAGAGAGTGGTCTGGGTTACTTCGTGAGTTTTATTACCCAAGATGGCAAATGTTTTTTGATTATCTAAAAAATAATCCTGCCTACACAAAGGGTCAGATTAACTTCTATACATTTGAAGAAAAATGGACAAAACAAATTGGGGTAAGTGTATTGCCTTCAAGAAAAAGTCCAATAGAGGCAGCACTTAAAGTATATTACAAATATTATTCAAAAATTTTAAACAGTTACAAGCAGTAATATGAATACCTAGGATAATAACCAAGAGGCTACATTCAAATAATTGATGTAGCCTCTTGGTGTACTATGATAATAAATTTCAGCTAATATTTCACTTTATAAAAAATCGCATATAGGGCTGGAACAAGCACTAGTGTAATAATCGTACCAAACAATAATCCGATCATCAAAGATATTGCCATAGGTTCCCAAATTAATCCTCCACCAAGATATAGTGGAATCAATCCAAAAGACGTAGTAAAAGTTGTTAATAAAATTGGGCGTAACCTCTGTACTCCTGCGTCAATTATGGCGTCTTTTAAGGGTTTTCCTAGTTCAGACTGCTCAATCTCAATCCGGTCAATTAGCACAATCGCATTATTAATTACAATACCAGCCAAAGAAATTACGCCTAAAAATGCCATAAATCCAAAATAAGATTGAAATACTAACAATCCTAAAACAACACCAATAATCCCCAATGGGATCGTAGAAATAACCATAATCGTTTTCTTGACAGAGTTAAATTGGATAATTAGCAGCAATAAGATTAAGAACCCAGATAACGGAATAAAACTAAATACTGCCTCCATATTCTCAGCTGTATTCTCACTATCGCCACCTAACTCATAACGATAGTCCTCTGGCCATTTATTAACCTGTTCATCTAGCCATGCAATCATCTCTTTCATAACAATCGCAGCATTTCCACTACTATTTAACTCACTGGACACTAATACACTTCGAATCAGATCCAACCTTTTAATCTTGTTATACTGCCACTTAGGGACAATCTGTGCTACTTGTGATAATGGTACAGACTTCCCCGAAGATTGCGAATAGACATTGATATTCTCGAGTTCCTTAAAGGTCAATCTTTGACTTCCTTCATGTCGAAGTAAGATAGGAATAGACTTGTCATCTTCTCGATAATCACCTGTTTTAAATCCATCCAAAACTGTTCTCAAGGAAGTTGCAATATCTTGATTGGTAATCTGTGCAGTCTGTGCTTTATTTTGATCAATTTCAATTACCAGTTTTTTTGATTTAGGCCCCCAATCATCTTTAACATTCTTTGTACCTACAATAGATGTTAATTTTGCTTTTACTGTCTCAGAAATTCTTAAGAGCTCATCAGGATCATCTCCTGAAACTTTAATTTCAATGGGGGTCCCTCCTCCTCCTCCTTTTAGTAGCCCAACCTTTATATCGGCATTGGGGAAATTCCTAAAACCAAAATCATCAATCACTCGAATCATTTTGTGATTCACTTCAAAAGAAGTAGTATTAACCAACAGGTGAGCATACGAAGAATTTGCCTCATCTTGGAAATACCCCAAATCGTAGGAAAAGGGTCCTTGTCCTACAAAAGATGAAAAATCTATTACTCCCTCTTTGCGATCAGTTCCCACAACAAGAGAGTCTTCCATAAATTTCTCAATCTCAGCCACGACTTCTGAAGTGCGTGCAATCTTAGTTCCTAATGGAAGATTAATATCAATAGTAATTAAATTTCTATCACTATCAGGAAAAAATGTAAATGGAATAAACCTAAAAGCCCAAATTGATACAAAAAAGAGAACAACCACCGAAACCACGATGCCCTTCTTAAAAGGAAGCAGCTTATTGATATATTTTTTATAGGAATTTGTAATGCTTTCAAAAGATCGATCTACAAAAGATTTCTTAGGCACTATGCCATTTTCTGTCTTATTCATTTTTAAGAACATTGCACAAAACATTGCAGTGATCGTCATCGCAATAACCCATGATGCAATAAGTGCAATCGTAATCACAACAAATATTGGTCCCATAATATCTCCCATCACAGAATCTGCCAAGAAGAAAGATAAGAATGCCACAGAAGTGGTCAGTGTGGAGATAAATAATGGAATAGCTAACTCTTTACAGGCAGCTATTGCAGCATCATTAGCAGGTTCTCCTTGCTCCATTCTAACCATAATCGACTCTGAAACAACAATGGCATTATCAACCATCATTCCTAAAGCCATAATCAATGCCGCCAAAGTTACTTGGTTAAGACCTACGCCAAGAAGCCCCATTAACAACAATGTAAGTATAGTTACAACAGGAATCAAACTTGCAACCACAATCCCTGTTCTTATTCCTAAGAAAAATAACATCACAAGCAATACAATCACAATAGACTGATTCAGATTGGAGACGAAATCTTCAACTCCCTTGTTGACATAGCTATCCATCGATGCCAACCTTTTTACCTTAAGTCCATACGGAAGTTTTTTATTCCACTTAGCAATCACTTGATCAACCTGTTCTCCCAAACTGATAATGTTGGCTCCATCTTTCAATGATATAGACAATGAAATGGCTCGATGACCGTCAACACTTACTAAGGCTGTTGCAGGCTGAACATAAGCAGAAGTAACTGTGGCCAAATCCTTTAAATAAATTACTTGTCCATTAGTCCCAATAGGAATTAATAAATTCTCAACATCTTTTATTGAATTAAAGTTACCTGTTGGCTCTAGAATAATGCGCTCATTATTCATA
>JAONJW010000006.1 GCA_028377305.1 Prolixibacteraceae bacterium
TTCTCCTTCCTGCGTATCCATCAAATCCGTGGGTATAACACACAAGAAAGGGGGTATCCGTTTTTGGACACCCCCTAACAAAGAGCAATTAAATAATTAGAATCGTTGCGATTAGAAAACAATAAATTTTTCTATACCATAAACCGTCGATCCTTTACGTGCTGTGATATGGTAGACCCCTGATTTCAGTGAGCTTGTATTGATTGTAAAGCGTGAGGTAGTCACCTCTTTTTGCATTACAACACGACCTACAACATCTGTCACTTCAAGAATCACAGACCCATTAAAGTCTCGTGTCATATGAACATTACAGATCTCTCCTGATTTCACCGGGTTTGGATATACCTTCATCATCTTGTCCGTTCCACTTTCAAGAGCCTCTCCAAACTCTAGTTTGAATGGAGATGATAGTGTTCCGACAATCTTATCATTCTCGAAATTCACCGACTGCTTAGCCGTATAGGATTTACCAGTCAACTTATCGGTTAGTCTAAACGAGATATCTTCTAGTGATCCCTCTTTTGCTTTCAATAAATAGAACTGATACTCTCTTGTCAAGAGATCATTCACACTGATAAAGTTTCTTGCAATAACATCGCCTTCTAGCATTGCTTCTACGGTATAGTCATCCGAATTAAGCAGTTGTCCGTTCAGGTAACTCTGTCCAATAAAGGTCATTGTGTTACGTACATTTGCTTCCACAATTGGAGACAGATCCATCGTAGCTGATTTGGTTTGAACCGTAGATACGGTCTCTACCACATCAGACAGTTGGTTTGGATCGTAAAGCTCATAACCTTTACCTGGCTCGACAAAGTTTACGCTTCCACTCCATGAAGATTTGTCTTCTCTTAATACAGAGAACGCATCATTGTGTCTCAAGACTACATTCGCTGCCAGAGGAACTCTATTAACAGCTGTTTGGATATTGGCTGCCTCTACACTATGTACTGCAACCCAGTTGTATTTCTGATTGCTATACTCTGAAGCATATAATGCATAAGCCTCATTGATAATATCCCCTTTAACCTTCAAGATATCGGCTTGATCTACATAGACCTTATACCCTAGCTTCTCATCGATCGTAGTTAGAGCACCACTCCATGATTTAGCCGTTGAGCTATATGCACTAAAACCGTCATAAATATGTTTGATCTGAGCCCCATCTTGTGTGATACTAGCCATCACACTGTTGACCGCACTGTTTGTTGGAGAGACATTAAAAGAGATAAAGTTCCATCCACTATGCAGTGTGATATACTGCTCGGCTTTACTTGCATGTAGAATCTTTGGATTGTTGGCTGTACCAATCAAACGATCATCAGCAAACGGATCCGATTCACTTGCTACATACATGATATTCTGTGAGTCATCCCACATCTTATAGGTCACCGATTGGCTACTATTGGCATCTGCTTCAACAGTGATATAAGATCTATACTCACCCGATACCGCATCATAGGTCAATGGAGAGAAACCTGCCACTTCACCTCCAATATATGCAGCAATAAAGTCCTGTCCATCATCAGATAATGGAATATTGGCACTGCTTGATGTTGTGAACTGTGCCACCACATGCATCTGGTATGCTTTAGCCTCTGGCTGTGATACAGATGGCTTGTTTGCTTTAACAATCAATTCAACCTGTAGGTCTTTCGTGTAAGAGACACCATCCTCTTCGATAAGAACGGTTACCACTCCATCAAAACGCCCTGTCGCCAAATTATCATATGGATTTACTTCAAACACTAGTGGGAATGTTCCATTACCTGGAAGAACACCACTTGGTACTTTTGGTGTAATAAAACCACTAAGGGTATTGGCCACCACTTTAAATGGTATCTCTTTGGCACTGCTGTTCATTAGCGATGAGGTTACCTCTGTAGTCTCCCCTTGTAGAACGATAATCACTTGATTATTTTGCTTCCACTTCACCGATGAACGATCCAAGACCATATCAAAGCTCTTATCTGTCTGCAACAGCTCTCCATTCATATCGTTAGTCTCTCCCGATAGTGCCGTAATACGATAAGTAAAGCCTTCATAAAGGTCCGCACTTGGAATGGTTACCAAAGCATTATAACCTTGTACCACTGCATCCACATAGTCTGTACTATAGATCTCTGTTTTGGCACTATTCAGACGCTCCACTTTAAAACGTGCTTGCGACAACGCTTTAGAGAATTCAACAACAAACTGTGGCTCACGCAACCAACCATCTTCAAGGTTTGTACCTGTGACCACAAATTCGCTATGGTCAACCACTCCCTGAACTACATTGGAGTAGTTACGTACATTTAGATTCTGACAGTAGCTATTGGCACGCAGATAGTATTTCCCTGCAGACATCGTATCCATACGAATGGTTAGATGCTTTTTTGGGAACTCACCAATGGCAGCACCACTCAACTGCTTCAAAGTGCTCCACTCTTGTGTCCCCGCTTTGCGATACTCTAGCTCGATATACTCTAATTCTGTAGAGTTTGGATCAAAGCCAGTCAATGTCACAGGCAGACTATTGTCAGCATAGGTATTGACCACAAAGTTATCCGCAGGAGACTCTATCTGAATTGGATCACAATTAGACTCCCATGACATCTGTAGTGTAATTTTAGAGACATCTGCTGGAACCTTCTTCAACTCATCATCAATACTAGCACGAATATCTTCTGTAATATAGACATTGGTCATACAATCTGGCGTTGCCACCAGCTCTACTGGTAGAGATTTAGTCTCCGGACCAGGAATCACCTCTACAGTTAGGTCGACCGTCTCATCAGCAGGAATATAGACAGAATATCTATTGCCTAAACCAAAGATCTTCTTACCACCTACTTTAATCGTTGCTCCAGTCTCTTGACCTGTCAATGAGTTGATCGAATAGATACGTCCCTCTTCACTCTGGCTATCATTATCTAGACGAACTCTAAAGACAGCACTTTTGCCTTTTGGCAAATTACTCAAAATAGGTTCAGAAACTACGGTCATCTTCACCCTATCACGAGCCTGTGTATTTGGCTCATTAGGACAACTACTTGTTCCAGACACTGTATGGAAAAGATACGTCCCATAGGTTGGATCTTTCGTTACATTCAATGTAAAGTAGTCACCAGCACTACTATCTCCCAGGTGGAATCCTTGCTTTAAATTCGACACCGTCGTGTTAATCTTTGTCTCATCCGTAGAACTATCGTTCACATAGGCAAGACCTAACTCAATACGTGCCAAATCCATCAATGGATTCACCCCTACGAAAGATGTATTTACTTTAGTGTTCACCTCCCAGTGGTAACCAACATTACGAGTGGTTGTTGTGGACTCATCACTGCTATAATCATAGTTGTTTCCACCACTAAATGTTAGATTCGAGATACTGCTCTCATTTTCCGATAGAGGATCGCCCCCCATGAAGATAGTGCGCTTGTTGTCGGCTAGTAGTTTCAGCCAGTTATTCAATGACTCTGAAAAGATATCTTTCTGAGTAAATAGATATTGATCCTCTTGACTCACAGCGGTACCATTAGCAAGCTTGTCTTCAATGGTAGAGACCTCCTCTAAAATTGCATTCAAAGCTGGAATCACTTTTGTTCTCACATGGAAAATGCTAACCACATAACGAGTCTTGAAACCTGGAGAGACAGCAAATGACTCATCGATAGTTGGCTCATTGATATTGTCATATTCTAGCAATTTACTCTTGGAATAGACAAAATTAATTCCTGAACCAATAATAACATCAGCATCCTCTCCTGTTCCTGTCAAATCTGTTGTTGTAGTGATCGACTCAGAAAAAGTGGTTGTATGGATATCCTCATTATCGGTAATCCAACCCTCTTTATGCGAAACATCCACTGAAGCTCCAAAACCAAGATTCATCACAGGGGTAGGGATTGCAAAAGAGAAAAGTGAGTGGAAATCAACACCATTAAGATTGGCTCCATGATAAACGGTTCCAGTGGTAAGACTTAAACCCTTCTCAATGAAAGCATAACTCTCATCTCCCGGGGGATCGTGAAGAATAAATTCTGGCAAAGACAACTGGTTGGTGATAAATGTTGGCTCTAGAATCTTATGTCCCAATACCATTGCCCATTGCTCAACAAATGGATTATCCTTATAATCTTCAATTACAGCAGTAACGCTCAAGTTCTTTTGATAACCTCTTGGCTTATTCCATGGCCCATTGATATTTGAACTTCCAGCTAAAGCACTATATTCATAAGTCCCATCCACAATCGTTCGCTCCACAGCATTGCGGTCAGAGATATTATCCACGATGGTTAACTTAGCCTCTTCCACGCCACACTGATGGGACATGATTGGATAGTAATCATATTTCTCATTCAACTTAATCTTCACTGGATAAGTAGTACCTTGCTCTATGGTATAGATATCCTCATTGAAAGTCTCTCCCTCAAACTCTACTTGGTGAGAACCTGCTACAGTCTCAAAAGCAGAAGCTTGTAGATCTAATTCAATCTTCTGACGATATCTGAAATGGGAGGTAACCAACTTAATATCTGTAACCTTTTCCGTGATCTTCGTTTCACCCGTCTTATCATTGATGACCGTCTTCTCTTGTACTTTGATCGTATCTCGTTGGGTTAGATCGATATTCATCTCAGGGAAAGAGCTAATAATATTCTCTTTCACATCATTGAAATCGTTGATCATCGTCTCTGTTGCATCGGTATTGGTAATACGTAGATCCACCACTTTCACCTGGTAATATGTCGCTGGTAACTCTAGATACTTCTGACCTGTGGCATCCAACGTGTAGGTCTCACTATAACAGATATTTCCTGAACCATCGGTTCTTGAGATCACCACATCCACCTCATCGGCAATAGGTTCACCACATCCTGAAAAAACAGATAGATCCAATGAATCGGTCTGCATATCATGGAATACTATCGGGTTATCTTTGTTTTCGGTATCCTCGATCAAATTCAAATCCACGGTCATATCAAACTCATGATCTTTATAGAAGACCCCTAGCGTATTTGGCAACGATGGATCTGGAGACTGAATGATATACTCGAAAGTACCATCTTCTTTGGTCACAGTACTCTCCTTCTCTCCATTAAACATCACTTGTGCCTCAGCAACGGGACAATCCTCTACCTTCACCACCCCATAAACAGGAATAGATGAGTGGTCTTGAAAAAGAATATTATCTTGCTTGTGATCATTTAGAGATAACGTACGAGAAATTGTGTGAGGCTGAATATCTGCATCCTCTTTCATGCAGGTAACATCGAAACTAGACTCTTCGCCATAATAGATCTCATCTACATAAAAATACCCTTCGCTATCTGTCTCTGTATATTTCACATCTCCAGGGGCAATATGTAACACATCAGCAGGGAAATTTCTTTTTGAAATTCCTGGTCCAGAATACTTCAAACTAAAGCCAAAACTTCCTGTATTGTTTACATATGCAAATTCGATGTGTTGGAAACCTGCATTATAATACTGCGTATAATGTTCCTCCGCATCATATAAATCCATTCCCATTCTCTCAACACCGTTGATTTTCAGAACGCCCCCATCATCGATATTTCCTAGATATATCGTATAGTCTCCATCTTCTGGAAAATAGACCCACGTATCATACAATACTCCAAAGTTCCATGATGTATGTGACATTCCTAAATGAATATAATCTATGGTACCAGAAGAAACAGGAGTATATTCTGTAAATAGATTTCTGGCAATAGTCTCCTCGTTAGTTGAAGTAATCAAATTCGCAATATTAAAAACTTGATACTTAACACCTCTAATATTAGAAGAAACAATCTTCAATGGCACATTAGGAACCCCTTTTTCGCTATCTGCAATCCGAACGTGACCGCTCAAAACACCATTGGGAGAGATATAGCCTGAACTATTTAGCGATTGTATTTCATCTAAATCCTTCATTGCTCTGACACGAATCTGATAGATATCTCCTGGTACCAAAGAGAAACTAGGAACCCAGTCATACATATTAGTTGTAGCAGAAAGCTCTTCAACCAAATTCCAGCTCCCGCTCTCTGTCAGATACTCAAAACGTAGTGCATCATGATAGGTCGTACTATTCACATCCCACTTCAACATCACGGATGTTTTACGTGTATCCACCTCTAAATTCTCAATAACATTATCCAAGGTGATCTCCTTACGAACCCATGGAGATGTTCTAGATGGACAATCTAAGAAAAGATTCGTACTGTAACCTCCAGGAAAATAAGTTGCTACCTCATACTTAAATCGAGCACCAGGACGCATGTTACGAGTATCCGTATAAGACTCTGTTCCACCATTTAACTCTACAATAGTAACAGTGTTATCAGCCAGATCCGTTCGCTTCACCTTAATTTTGTACTTATCTGTAGGTACATAAGTTGCATTGGACCATCTTAGAATAACCCTTTTTTGAGACTCTTCATACAATAAATTGAAGTTATAGGGTTGTTTCAATGGCGCTGCGGTTAAATACCTTGCTCCTCTACTCCACTGCTCACAATTCAACAAGGTTGACCTTGAAATAAAAGTCCCTCCCAATCTTAACGTACCCCCAGGATAAGCATCCACAGTTACGGTACGAATACTCCAATTTTCAATAGTCCCGCCGATATCATAGTAAGACCCATCTTTTACGATCACAGGACGATTCTCTTTCCACTTCACACCACCACACTCAGGGAATGGTGAGGAAAGAATCATTCGATACTTAATTTGATAGTCATTACTGGTCTCCAACTGTTCTACCTGAACAGGATGCGAACCAGAGTGACTCTGTGCCAAAAGCTGCATCGAAAAAGAGCCTAAGAGCACAAGCAATATAGACACCTTAAGTAATAGGCGGCTATATCCATAACATAAAGATTTCTTCATATTAAATGATAGTTTAATGAATAAAAACAACCTATCAGCCTAGTATACACAAACGATATATAGACTAACAGACCATCGCAAACATCTGCCCAGCAAATAGTATCTGGTACTACAAGTATTTAATATGTAAAGAATAACTATTCGTAATTGTCCCCCCACAGTACGTGTGGGTTATAACATAAACACTTCCCCCAAAGTGAATTATTGTTAATTAGTTGTAATACAGAACAAAGACGAATAGTTCATTTGCAACTTTCCTTACTTACAAATAACCTATTAGATATTTACGTCATAAAGCTATGATTAGAAGAAATTAAACACAATACAGTAGAATCACTTTTCTCTATCCTATTTGTGTCATAAAACATTGACTAGATAAAAAACATTAATAAAATCCATCTTTTATATGATCTCACCTCCACCCAATCTGCAAACCCCTATTTTTCAAACCATAACAAAAACACAACATACGATTTGAAATATCCCAATTATCGATGATTAGTCCATATCGAACCATATACGCCACAATAACGATGCTTTTGCAACCTTCAAACATTTTAGAGAATTCTACTTGTTACCAAAAACAACACAATGGTTAATATTTACAAATTTATGAGAAGGTCATTTTTTAACCCATCGACATGCATATTTACAGAAAAAGACACCCAACAGGAACATCCTCTTGCTATTGTCAAATAACCTCAAATAACATCACATTAACTTTCATTTGTTGATATTATTTAACAACAACAATTCATTCTATCACATATTAGAGCCACAAACAACTGAATCATTTTCTATTTATAAAGGAAAATATCACAAAATTGAATATTTTTAAATGATAATACTTTTCTGAATGTGGAAGGAAAATAATCTCAAAAAACAGAATTCATTGGGTATCCAAACCACCGCATATCAACATCGATTAAAGAAGTCGTTGGATCGGACTTTCAGCCCTCCTCCTATTTTCTACTCCTATACCCAGCACTTAGCACTGGACTATTAACAGTAGCACTTTCACCGCAGGTGGGAATAAACTAAAAAAACCGATATTTATAATATTGTGTTGCATTTATGATTTGAATGCAAGGTTTAAAAATCCGTCCGATGTGTGATAATATGACCTCCTAAGGGTTTGGTTATGCCTTGGTTATACTCTCATTATACTATAAAGCTGATCTCGGTCCTATTTTGATCATCCTTTGGATAGAGACGCATCACAGTTTCTGTGACAAAGATGTATCCAATGGGTGAGCAATATGTGACCAATATGTGTCGGAGAGTATGATGAGAGTATAACCAACCCCTTAGGAAACCCTTATCAGTTCCTTAGGAGATCATATAGAGGGAGGGGGAATAGGGGAGCTAATGGAAATAAGAGTATTGGAAAGAGAATTTATGAAGTCTAAAGAACAAGAGTTGAAGGCTTTTGGGAGCAATATTAAGAGAGAATAGGGGTTTGAATGAAACATAATGGGACACTATAAATTGGGAAGGAGAAGGGATTTGTTTGTATATTTGTTATGGGAACAAACTGAATTTTATGGGTACAGATGAGAAGAGCGAAATGATCGCCAAACAGAAAGCTTTTGTTGAACAACTTTTTGTGAAAGAGATTGGAAGGATGCAGGAAGAGGGTTTTACTTTCTTTTCGTTCATACTGATGGGACAAGCCATCGAGACGCTAGGTGCTTTTTTGGATAAGAAACCGATGAAGGCAACAGGACAATCCGCTAAGCGTTTTTCTAAAGGGTTAAATTGGTTGATGGGGGACCGCTATAAGGCAATCAATAAAGACCACTGGTTTTTCTTAAAGTTTCGTAGCCAGCTAACCCACTCTTTTGTTCCAAGTAGGGAGTTGCTTTTAATTGCTGAAAAGGATATAGAGCAGGGGATGAAACACCTTGGGCTTCACCAGGGCCGTAGAGTGGTTGTGGCCGAGCGGATGTATGAAGATCTTTCTAAGGGGTGTAAGAAGCTCTATGGTATGTTAGATCAAGGCAGAGTGGTTCCAACGCAGGTGGGAGACCGTATCCCGACAGTGTAGCCTATCTCGACAGCAAGGATGGAATGACAATAAAAGTATAAATTATATGAGAAAAAAAATTCTATTGATGGCTATGGTGGCGGGAGCCATATTGCTATCTCAATGTAAGATTCAACAGCACCTATGTCCATGTGATTCTCTTGCTGAAGATAGTATCTTGGGTTATCGCTTAAAGATGGATAGTTATATGATTGAAAAGGTAGATGACGCTGGGAACCACTATGTCAGTTTGGAGGTTGATATTGAAGCCGTTAATCTCGACAGTTTTCCTTCGGATTTGTTGATTGAACAGTATGGGGTTAGCTTTCAGACCAAAGAGGGATTGTCACACACCTTTACGAGCCATCAACATGGAGATAAGCCGAATCAGATGTATTTCTTTTCCGATCAAATGGTTGGTGTTTCGCCAAAGGACACGGTGAATATTGCCATTCAGATTGTTCGCAATAAGGAGGTTAACTTTCTAAAGAATGATTCGGTTAGTATAATGGTAGAAGAGGTCGAAATGGATATTTAGGAGGGCTTCACCTGAAGATTATTTTGCTTCGGAGAGAGGTGTTCATCTCTGATTAAGATGGGGCTAGTTTCTCTCTGCTAGTTTATGGGTACATCCCCAGCTAAGAGACCACAAAACATAAAAGGTCAATAGTTTATGATGGACTATTGACCTTTGTGCAACTTATGAAAAAAATTCTAAACTAAATAAACATGTGAACGGAGGTGTGTGGTCTCCACATTCACATTATCTTTGTGTATTTACTATCGACCTTATCTTGATCTACGGATCACAGATAAGCTACACATATCTTCTTTATGGGATGTCTCTCCCTTTCTATTTGTTCAAAACATTCCTTATGTAATTGTCTTGATTCTATTGATTTGTTCCTAGAAGCAACGCAAAATATTTTCTAGTGAGAGGGTGTCTATTTTAGTTCTCATCTCTTATGATGATTAATGATAAAAAAAGATTATTGACACACACAACCACTAGTGTGGTTACTCTAAAAATCACCGTATATTTGAAATATACGGTGACAATTAAAACTAAACTAAACTACCCATAGTATCTAACACACGTTGGAGTAGCACCTAATAATGAAATGAGATTATATTAACTCAAAGGTAGATGTTGTAAACCCATTTGACGACCTCTTATAGACATGTCTCTTTTAATAAGGATGAAATAAGAGGCCATATGGATTAAAACATTCAAAGTGATATTTTAAGCAATAACCCCATGCAAGAAGACGTTTATCATGTTTCTAGATAAACAGACCTTACGTATACAAATGTATATGATCAACTGTAATAAAATGTTCTATTTCATTCCAAATATATTTAAAGATTCTTCAGGCCGAAACAACTCGTTAGGTAGGGCCGAGAATACATATCTAATTCTGTCTTTTACGCAATAGGCAAAAGGTTAATGAGCCACACACAACACTCTCATTATAAACCCATAGATATTACCTCTAAGGTGTTTGATTCTATCTAACGATCCCTCCATATCCATTACCATATTCAAATATTTTTTTCGCGCTTTTTCTACTAAACAAATCCCAAGAAAAATATAGATGTATAATCTATGTATATAAATGAACGATATATGTTTCTAGTATAAATTCTATATATACAATATTAAACAGTTTATGGACAATGCTTCTCTGAACATTTCTTTATGGCTAGTGTTTAGGTAGTGTTAGTTACATACAATTTAAATCTATTGCCTTATGAATTGGAAAAAATTAAGTGAACTATCCAAAGATCGAGAGAGTGAAATTGTAGAGGCATACATGAAGCCCTCTTACGGTATATATATTGTGTCCTCTGCTTATGGAGGGAAACAATCTGCCTATTTAGCCAACTGTGTTTTTCAGGTATCGGCCTTCCCTCCTCTGTTTGCCGTTTGTAGTAACCACGATAACGATACCACTGCACAGATAAAAGCGAGTCATCGGTTTGCAATTTCTGTGATGACCGAAGGGTTGACTCCAGAACAGATAACCCAATATGGGTATAGCCATAGTAACAAGATAAATAAGTTTGAAGGGGTAGAGCATACAGTAGAAGATGGACTACCCATCGTAACAGAGAACTGCAACGCATGGTTCTTATGTCGTGTGGTTAAGGCGATCGATATTGGTACGCATATGATGATTATTGGTTCCATTGATGACTATGCTCTGTCGGACACCACAGTACCCCCATTGACCTATGATAGGTATCAGAAGATGAAGCATGGATTCTCACCGAAGAACTCTCCAACTCATATTGAACCCAACAAAAAGAAACATACGGAAGAAGAGTCACCGACAAAGGAGAAATCCAAAGGGAAAAAGATGCGCTGTGATGTTTGTGGGTATGTTTATGACGAATCGGACCCAGAACATGAACACACCTTTGATGAGCTGAGCGGCGAATGGGTTTGTCCTGTTTGTAATGCTTCGAAAGATGATTTTACAGAGGTATAAATAATATCGTTAAACGCAAGGATCGACCCAGTTTCTTGCGTTGTTTTTTGCACCGTACAGAGAGCCATAACATTTACTCAAACAAGCATTCGCTTAGAGCAACAGTTGCTTTAAGATACAAAATATCTATGATTTTATAGAGAGCAAAAAACATATAAAAACCTATTTTGCAACACATTAAAGAAATACCTATTATTATAAAACCATTGTAATTTTATTGATACTAAATAATCCAACGATCCTACTCAAAAGCCCATGAGATTAATTTAACGGATGAGAAGTGTGTGTGCGGTGGCTGAGGTAATGGTCGTCTAAAAACCTTTTGAGTTATGAAGAAATTCTTTTATACTTTCGGAAATGGTGTGGCTGAGGGCAAAGCCAGCATGCGAGACCTTTTAGGTGGGAAAGGTGCAAATCTCGCAGAAATGAACCGTATCGGAGTTCCTGTTCCGCCAGGGGTAACGATCACAACGGATGTGTGTACTCTTTTTACGGATCAAGGTTCCGAGAAGACCATGCAGATGATCTGGGGTGATCTTGAGAAATCAATCCACCATATAGAACAACTAACACATACCATCTTCGGGGATAAAGAGAACCCTTGTCTTGTATCGGTAAGATCAGGTGCAAGAGTATCGATGCCAGGAATGATGGATACGATCCTCAATTTAGGATTAAACGACCAAGCCGTGGAGGGTCTTGCTAAGAAGACAGGAAACGAACGTTTTGCTTGGGATTCATACCGTCGCTTCATACAGATGTATGGAGATGTGGTTATGGGGTTAAAGCCAGAGTCGAAAGAGGATATTGATCCTTTCGAGGAAATTATAGAGGCTAAAAAAGAGGAGAAAAAGGTGTCGTGTGACAACGATCTTACGACCGATGACCTGAAGTCATTGGTGGCTGAATTTAAAGAGGCTATTTACCAACGTTTAGAAGTACACTTCCCTACCGATCCATGGCAACAATTAAAAGGAGCTATTGAGGCGGTATTTAAAAGCTGGATGAACGATAGGGCAATTCTTTATCGTCGTTTGCATCAGATCCCAGCTGAATGGGGTACTGCGGTAAATATCCAAGCCATGGTATTCGGGAATATGGGAGACAATTCCGCTACAGGGGTAGCATTTACTAGAGATGCAGCCACGGGAGAGAATCTATTTAATGGTGAGTACTTGATCAATGCACAAGGAGAAGATGTGGTGGCAGGTACACGTACACCGCAACAGGTCACTAAGATTGGATCGCAACGTTGGGCTAAACTACAGGAAGTAGACGAAGCCACAAGAGAGAGCCAATATCCTTCATTGGAAGAGGCGATGCCAACAATATATCAAGAGTTAGACCTAGTGCAAAAACGTTTGGAAGAGCACTATTGTGATATGCAAGATTTGGAGTTTACCATTCAAGAAGGAAAGTTATGGTTGCTTCAAACAAGAAATGGTAAGCGAACAGGGCCAGCGATGGTGAAGATTGCTTTAGATCTATTGGATGAAGGCAAGCTAACAGAAAAAGAGGCCGTGATGTCAGTGGATCCAGCCAAATTAGATGAGCTACTACACCCCGTATTTAAACAAGAGGCTGTAGCGAAAGCTGAGCAGATTGGCAAGGGACTACCAGCTTCTCCTGGAGCAGCTACGGGTCAAGTAGTTTTCTTTGCCGACGAGGTGGCGAAATATGAGAAAGCCATTTTGGTTCGTATTGAGACTTCACCAGAAGATTTAGAAGGGATGCATTTGGCACAAGGTATTTTAACAGCCAGAGGTGGTATGACTTCTCATGCTGCCGTAGTGGCAAGAGGAATGGGTAAGTGCTGTATCTCAGGAGCAGGAGATATTCACATCAACTATAAAACCCGTACGTTTAAGGCAAAAGGTGGTGAAATGAAACAGGGCGATTGGATCTCTATTGATGGATCAACAGGATTTGTTTATAAAGGTATGGTAGAGACCAAAGCACCATCTGTGGATGGCAATTTTTCTCGTTTGATGGAGCTTTCGGATAACTATTCGAATATGAAGGTGAGAACCAATGCCGATACGCCACACGATGCTCAGGTGGCAAGAGGATTTGGTGCACAAGGTATTGGTCTATGTCGTACGGAACATATGTTCTTTGATGGAGAGCGTATTAAGGTGATGCGTGAGATGATCTTGGCAAAAGATACCGAAGGACGCTGCAAGGCACTGAACAAGTTGCTGCCTTTCCAAAGAGAGGATTTCGAAGGTATTCTAAGAGCCATGGAAGGCTATGGCGTAACTATTCGTCTATTAGATCCACCTCTTCATGAGTTTGTTCCTCACCAAGAGGCACAACAGCGAGAGCTTTCGGAAGAGCTCGGTATTTCGATGGAAGATATTCAAAACACGATACATAACTTAGAAGAGTTTAATCCGATGTTAGGGCATAGAGGTTGTCGTTTGGGTAACACCTATCCAGAGATCACGGAGATGCAAGCTCGTGCAATTATCGAAGCGACCATCCGATTGAAAAGAGAGCGTATAGATGCACGTCCTGAGATTATGGTTCCACTTATTGGAACAGTAGAAGAGCTACAGATGCAAGTCGACATTATTCATGCAACGGCAAAAAAGGTGTTTGAAGAGAGTGGCGTGGAGGTGGATTACTTGGTGGGAACCATGATTGAGATTCCTCGTGCAGCACTCACAGCAGACAAAGTAGCACATGTGGCAGACTTCTTCTCTTTCGGAACCAACGATTTAACACAGATGACTTTCGGTTACTCTAGGGATGATGTAAGTAAATTCTTACCTATCTACCTAGAGAAGGGGATCTTGAAAAACGATCCATTCGAAGTGTTAGACCAAGAAGGTGTTGGTCAATTGGTTCATATGGGTACACAGAAAGGTCGCAGCACAAAACCTAATTTAAAAGTAGGTATTTGTGGTGAGCACGGTGGAGAGCCTAGCTCGGTAATGTTCTGTCATACGGTAGGTATGGACTATGTTAGCTGTTCGCCTTATCGAGTACCGATTGCAAGATTAGCATCTGCACATGCGAATATCATTCAAAAAAAAAGGATAAACGAGACTAATTAGTATTTTATATTCGTTAGTTTTGATTAACATACAAGAGCTATCATTTGAATGAATGATAGCTCTATTTTTTTGTCATTAGTATAAAATAACATCGCCCCCAAGCTTCTCTTTCATAACATCTGACCATCCTATAGGATTATAATAATTATAATCTCCATATGTTTAAATAGATCTCAGCAGACAAAACAGCCCCTCCTATTTCATATTATTATTTAATAGGCATAGTTATGTGATCATTTGTCTCCAAAACACTATAATAAAAGCACTTATATAGGTGTTATTTTTTCTATCCTCCGTTAAATATTCAGAAAATAGAGATAAATATATGATGGATAGACCTCTCCTTTTAATGATTCTGTCGTGTTCTGCACTACTTCTTACCATAGGATATAATACTGCTCCTAATAAGACATAAAGTAATATTAGGTTATTCGATTAACATCTCGTTTAACGTCTAAGGTAACATCTAAACATTGTAAAGTAGAGAAAATGCTACCGGATGAATTGAACAGAGTTGAATGATATCGGTCATAACTCTTCTTTATCTGCGGGTTAGCAGGAAGTAAATTAATTGATGATGGTACGGTTATTCTAATAGATTATTATAAATTTGCAGTAATCCATTAAATTAAAGTGAGGAAAACAATGAGTAATTTTAATTTTACACTAGACCCTAATTCAACGATCTTACGATACAAACAACTGGTTCATGCTGTTTCGTCTGCTATCCAATCAGGAGAGTTAAAAACGGGTGATCCACTACCTTCTGTCAATAGCATTATTAAGAGTTCTTCATTATCTAGAGATACGGTTTTTAAGGCTTATGCAGAATTAAAAGATCGTGGTACGATTGAGTCAATTCCTAATAAGGGATATTTTGTTGCCAAAGAGCAGAAACGCGTTTTCTTGTTCTTAGATACTTTTAAGGCATACAAAGAGGTGCTTTATAGTACTATTGCACAATCCCTTCCAAGCGACTACATTGTTGATGTTCATTTCCACCACTATAATATTGATACGTTTGAAACAATCATATCGAATGCTGCAGGACAATATAGCAAATATATGATCATGAATTTTGACGATCCAAAGGTAGCATCGATTACTTCCCAGCTGGATGCCAATAAGCTTATTTTCATCGATTGGAATACACAAACGGAACACAGTGCCAATATCCTAAATCAAGATTTCGGACCAGCCGTATTAGACTGTATGAAAGAGGTTAAACACCTATTAGGAAAGTACCAGGCAATCCATTGTATCTATCCTAACTATACGTTTCATCCATATGAAACGATCAATAACATCAAACTCTTTTGTAGTCAAGAAGGATTGCGTTTTGAGGAGACAGATGATATGAGTGACTTTAAGTTGTCGTTGAACACTGCCTATATTGTTTTTGAAGATATTGACTTGGCGACCTTACTGTCGATTGCCAAAGAGAAGAAATTCGTTCTAGGAGAGGATATAGGGATTGTATCTTATAATGAGACTCCAATGAAACCATTTATTGGAAATGGAATCACTGTTATTAGTACGGACTTCGAGAAGATGGGGAATGTCGCAGCAAGCTATATTATGAACGATATGAAAGGGAAAACAACCATCCCTACCACCGTTCGTATTAGAGAGTCTCTGTAACGAATAGAGCCCCATAAACCAACGAGACAATCTATAAAAACAACAATATGAAACAAACTAAATCTATCATAGCTTCAATGATTATGCTCATTGGAGGTATGACTCTTTTTTCGTGTAGTTCCACAAAAAAAGAGAAGCCAACGGAACGTCCAAATATTCTTTGGATCGTCAGTGAAGACAATAGTGCTTACCTTGGTTGCTATGGAGATACAAATGCAACCACTCCGAACTTAGACCGTATGGCAGGAAAGGGTGTGGTTTTTGATAATGCTTATGCCAATGCACCTGTTTGTGCTGCAGCTCGTAGCACTATTATTACTGGAATGTATGCCACTTCTTTGGGCACTGAACATATGAGAAGTTTACACCCAATGCCTAAGTTTGTAGAAGGTTTTCCAACCTACCTTCGTAAGGCAGGCTACTACTGTACCAATAATAGCAAAGAAGATTACAATACTTCCAATGTGCTTAACAATGCTTGGGACGACTCTTCAAAAGGAGCATCCTACAAGAACCGCGCAAAAGGACAACCATTCTTTCATATAAAGAACCTTGTAGTGAGCCATGAAAGCTGTATTCATGACTCTATTCCAATGGAGAAACTTCAACATGATCCAAACAAGATGGTGGTGCCTCCATATCATCCAGACACTAAAGCTGTTCGACATGATTGGGCACAATTCTATGATAAAATTACGATCATGGATAGTCAGGTTGGAGAGATCTTAAGCCAGCTAGAAAAAGATGGGGAGACAGAAAATACCATTGTGATCTACTACTCTGATCACGGTGGAGTATTGCCTCGTTCTAAGCGCTTCCTATATGAAACAGGAACAAAAGTGCCTATGATTGCATATTTCCCTCCTAAGTTTGCACATTTAAATCCTTGGGGAGATGGTAAACGTACAAGCCGTATGGTAAGTTTTGTGGATTTAGGGCCGACCATGCTTTCGTTGTGTGGTGCTGAGGTTCCAGAATATATGCAAGGAGAAGCCTTTATGGGGGCCAAGGCTAAAGAGCCTAAGAAGTATATACATATGTACAGAGGACGTATGGATGAGAAGTATGACCTTGTTCGTGCTGTAAGAGATAATAAGTATCGATATATTCGTAACTATATGCCATATAAGATTTCAGGACAGCACATAAACTATTTGTGGAATGCACCTTCTACTCGCTCATGGGAAAGAGAGTATCTTGCAGGAAGATGTAATAAGGCTCAGTCGGCTTTCTGGGAGCCTCGTCCAATCGAAGAGTTATATGATGTACAGAACGACCCTTGGGAAGTGAATAATTTGGCTGAAGATCCAAAATATAAAGAGGTGATTGAGCGTCTGAGAAAAGAGAATATGAGTTGGATATTCAAAACACTCGATACCGGATTCATTCCAGAAGGGGAGTTAATGTCGTATAACAACAAGTATAATGGTTACGATTATGTTCGTAGTATTGACCATAAGAGTTTGGTCATGGCAGCAGAAAAAGCGATGAGCCCTAATGTGACCAATGATGATCTTATGTTGATGTTTAATTCAGACAATCCATCTATTAGATATTGGGGATTGAATGGGATGCTTTACAATAAGAGAGAAGCTAAGAAACTTGCGTCAAAAGCTCTAAACCTTTTAAAAGATCCTAGCTTTGATGTTCGTGTGGCTGCTATCGAAACTCTTTATCCATTGGGGTATGAAAAAGAGTGTACAGCTACCATGAAGAAGATGTTTATGGAAGAAGGAAACGAATTCCAATTCTGCCGCTTGTTTAATATGATCAACTCATTAAAATTAGATACTCCATACTTGCGAGATGTCGTGATGAAGTATTACAAGGAGAAAAGTCATTTCTCTGAGAATCCTAAGATAGCATACAATCTTAGAGCTGCTGCTCTAACGCTATTTTATCAATGGGAAATGGAAAAACCAAAATCTTAGGTAAACAATATTATAATAACGGAGAGCCATCGTGGTTCTCCGTTATTATAATATAAAGAACCTTTTAATAACGGAGATCAACCACTACAGGAAGATGATCCGAATAGTAATGGCGATCCTTAGAATCCGAAAGCACAGCATACGATTCAACCTCTAAACCTTCTTTGACAAAGATGTAGTCAATTCGACTATCCAACGGATGATTGAAATCGAATCGATTAAAGGTCCCTATAGGACCATACGGCTTACTATGAGACACTTTCTTTGCATCGTCGAACTCCATAGACAAATATTGGATAGCCTCGCTCTTAGGCTCCATATTGAAGTCTCCTGTTAAGACATAACTATATTTACTATTTTCTGTCAACTCATTAATCTTGGACACGATTAACTTTGCCGACTCGCTCTGTGCTTTGGTTCCAACATGGTCAAAATGAGTATTAAACACAAACAAAATCTTTCGAGTAATCTTGTCACGTAACTTTATCCAAGTACAGATACGTATACAAGCAGCATCCCACCCAATTGAAGCTTTATTTGGAGTGGTAGATAACCAAAAGTTACCATCCTCTACTCTAATGAATTTTTCTTTATCATAGAAGATTCCAGCATACTCACCATTCTCTTTGCCATTATCTCTACCTACTCCAACAAAATTGTAATGATCGAGTCCTGCCTTCAAATCTTTCATCTGATTATTCAGGGCTTCTTGAACACAAAGGACTTCTGGTTTATGGTATTTAATTAAAGCGACCACACCATCTTTTCTTTGACTCCAGGGTTGCTTGTCATTAGGGTTGTCGTAGCGAATATTGTAGGTCATAATTCTACTACTAGTTTTGATTATATTAGCTTTAACTCGTGATACACATAGTGTAATACCCAATAAAACTAAAAGAAAGGATGTGAATTTTACTTTCATGACTATAATGATTAATGTTCGTTTTCCAAGGGGCTGGAAGAATGAAACGAAGCTACAGAATAAATTGGACAGAGAGAAATATCCGATTAATGAGAAGGAGTAAAAAAGGTCAAAAAAACAAAAAAGGAGAGGCAATGCCCCTCCCTTTTATCTTAAATAGTAAACTTATTACGATGCTTACTTAATCAATTGTACGCTTCGCTGAACAAATTCGTTAAGTGCTTTTCCTTTCAACATGTTGTTTGCTAACAACGCAAGATCAACAAGTTGTTTCGCCAAAGCAGAGTCCTTACCGAAAGCTTGAAGCTTTTCACGACGATCACCTTCTAGTTTAGATAACGCGTTATTAAGATCCGTCATTTGGTCTTTCTCCTCTTGAGGTACCTCATCTTCTTTCTTGCCTTCTTTCAACTTATTAAGACTCTCTACCTCAGACTTTTTATTTTGTATATCTGAAGAAAATTTCTCTAGATCCTCTCCTAGTGTGTTGTCTTTTTGCTCTAACACCTGCTTTACTAATGGATGTGCAATGTTGACTACAAGGTTGTAGCTGTCTGGCATATCTCCATATATGTTCATTCCTGGTTGCATTGTAGACATATCCTTCATACGACGCATGAACTCGTTTTGAGTAATTACCATAGGCTGAGAAGCTTCTCCTAGATCTTCGAAATCGATCATGAAGTTTACTTCCTCAGATGGAGTCACCGCTTCAAAGATAGGGCTAAGTACAGTCTTTTCCTCAGAAGTAAGCTCTTGCTTATTTTCGTTCTCTTTCTCGATTAGTTTGTCCGCAACATTCGAGTCAACACGAACAAAACTCTTCTCTGGAAACTTCTGCTCTAATTGGTTTAACATTGGTGTTGCCAACATATCATCCATCAACAATACATCGTATCCCTTAGCTTTAGCTGCCTCGATGAATGAGTATTGCTCTGTTTGATCCGTAGCATACAGATAAACCATCTTATTGTTTTTATCTGTTTGATTCTCTTTGATTACATTCTCATACTCTTCCCATGTGAATGCTTTACCTTCAGTATTTTTCAATAAGAAGAATTTCATCGCTCTATCATAGAACTTCTCCTCACTTAACATACCGTATGCAATGAAGATCTTCAAATCGTCCCACTTCGCTTCAAAATCATCACGTTGATTCTTAAAGATTTCATGTAGGCGATCTGCTACCTTTTTTGTAATATGACTAGAGATCTTCTTTACATTAGAATCACTCTGTAGATAAGAACGAGAAACGTTCAATGGTATATCTGGAGAGTCAATCACTCCATGAAGCAGTGTCAAGAATTCAGGTACGATACCTTCAACATGATCAGTAACAAATACCTGATTACAGTATAACTGAATCTTATTCTTTTGAATCTCTACGTTGTTTTTCAAACGTGGAAAGTAAAGAACTCCGGTCAAGTTAAATGGATAGTCCACATTTAAGTGAATATGGAACATTGGGTCATCACCTGTTGGGTAAAGTTGACGATAAAATTTACTATAATCTTCGTCTTTTAGATCCGCAGGTTTCTTTGTCCAAGCAGGATGTGTATCATTGATGATATTATCTTCTCCTGTTGACTCCTCTTTACCATCTTTCCACTCTTTCTTCTCTCCAAATACAATCTCGATTGGAAGGAACTTACAGTATTTATTTAATAAGGCTTGAATACGTGCTTCTTCCAAGAACTCTTTAGATTCTTCGTTAATGTGCATGATTACATCCGTCCCCACTTCTGCACGTGTCGTATCTTCAATTGTGTATTCTGGTGATCCTGAACAGCTCCACTTAGAAGCAGTTGATCCCTCTTTGTGTGAAAGAGAAACAACTTCTACTTCTGTAGATACCATGAAAGATGAATAGAAACCTAAACCAAAATGCCCAATGATTGCATTGGCATCATCTTTATATTTTTCTAGGAATTCGGTTGCTCCAGAGAAAGCGATCTGATTAAGATACTTATCCATCTCTTCTGCAGTAAGTCCGATACCATTATCTGATATAGTCAATGTTTGCGCTTCTTTGTCTATAGACACACGCACTTTAAGATTCTCTGTATTCCCATTATACTGTCCAACAGAAGCTAATGTTTTAAGTTTCTGTGTTGCATCGACAGCATTCGATACGATCTCTCTTAAAAAAATATCATGATCCGAATATAAGAACTTCTTAATGATCGGAAATAAATTCTCGCTAGTAACCCCAATTTTTCCTTGCATAATGCGAATAATATATAGTTATACGATTTTTTTATTGTTAAAAACTCTGTATACTGATCAATCAAATGTTGTGCCAAACCTAAAACGCGACATATGGACGTAAAAAAAGTGTCAAAATATTCACTATCTCAAAAGACAATGACATATTGACACTTTTATATATTTATGTTGATCGGTTAACCTGTCATTACCATAGATAACCTGTCAGGGACAAACCAATACTCCATTGTTGCCAATCAAAATCTGACAGTTCATTAGGCTCTTTAGATGGGAAATTAGATTCCATCGTAAAGTCTGGCTGTGCAATAGCATAACGTGCGTATGCACCAATACCAAAATTGGAGCCTATCATACGATGTATCGACGCAGAAGAACTCAATGCAAAAGATGACCTAGGTGTCCATGTAACTGTTAGAGGAACACCATCGACAATCTCATCTGGATTAAGAGAAGTGATCTTGCTTTTTGCAGCCATCCAATAACCTCCGAATAGATCTGCATCTACTCTCCAATAATCACCCATCATACAGCTATAAACTGGACCAATCATCCCTGAAGCACTTCCCATCATCTCAGGACTAGCATTCAGCAGATCTTTTCTTGTATGAGTCCAAAATGAAGTCGCATTGATCTCTCCTCCAATACCCCAGTGAGGCGAAATAAAATATCCTGCCTTCATTCCAAACTCAACACCATGACTAGCATGTAACTCTGGTGAATTTACATCACTCAGATCGCCTAAAGGTAGCGTACGTCCAATATAAATCCTTGAAAAATGGGGTTTATCAGTACGATAACGTGTTGTCTTTCGATTCTCAATAGAGCGAGTCCCCTTATCTCCCATCATACATTGGGTTAATCCATATCCGGCTTCCGTACTCAAAATACCGATACCAGCACCAAACATCACATCTGAAACCCAATGTTTATTATTTAATACACGGTATATTCCTGTAACTCCAGCCATGGCAAAACCCAACATACTATAAATCGGACTACGATACTCGCCATACTCTTTATGAAGGAAAGTAGCCATTGTAAATGCCATAGCTGTATGTCCAGAAGGAAATGCATTATTCGAAGATCCATCGGGACGAGGCTCCGCAACTGAATATTTCAAGATATTCACCGTCGCACCCATGATTGCCAAGCTCATCCCCAAAGATAAGGATGCTCTAGTCACGGTATGTCGTCCTTTAATCCCAACAGCATTTAGTCCATAAACGAGTACACCTGGGGCATACTGCATATAATCATCTAAGGGAAATGAATAACCATTAAGATATGTGTCTCTCAGATCCCTTATCTGCGTTCGCTGCGACCACATATATCCTCCCATTGCCATCAATGATACTGGAATGACAATCTTATTATTTAAGAATTGAGGACAACAGTCATTTGTACTATAAGATAATGTATCTCGAGACTGCGCCACCGCACCCCAATTAAATACGGAAGGATAATCTTTCTTCTCATTCTTAGCTATTGCTGACGGCCCACTTATTACAGAGAGGATAAGTACAGCAACAACCAAAACATCCCTTAAGCTTATTTGGTTCATTTTTCTATAAGTGATAGATAATACATAATAATATTTCACTTATAACGTCACCTTTTATTGTTTATGTTAATTTATGCACAAACTTAAACATCTTTAACATATTATCTGGTCTCCACAATCGAAACGCCATTGGGTGCACGATAAATTCGGACCGTACCTAAATACAATGGCGTTGATCGATTATTCGCATTATCTCTAGTCTGAAAATAGACTTTGTAGTTATTCCTGTTGGCATCCACCTCCCAATTAGTAGGATTTACATTTGTCCAATTCTTTATCATAACATAATTCATGGATATCAATCGCACCCAATAAGTTAAGTTCGGGGTAGGCGTAAAATTATCTGTCACAGACCGAAACATATTGCGCAAGTTGAGTGGATTTGCCGCGACATCCGTATCACATTCATCAAAGAGTTTTTGGTTATGCGATGCTTTTAACCGAACCACTGGCCTTACCCTATCTGTTATATTAAAGGTTAGGGTTGCAGTTCTTTGAAAATTAGCTCCATTAGCAAGAGTACGTGTTAATGTCACATTCTTTCTAATGGTACCACACTCATCGGCATTAAAATGAATCACTCTAGGGTTCGCTGTCACATTTTCACAAGCGCCATATGTCTCTGTGTTTAATACAAACCAGTCTACATCTAATCCTGTAGAAGAGACCATATTAAAATTCAGTGCCGGCAGGCTAATTTGCGGAGTAAGATTTTCTCTAGAGTAGTCATGACCACGCAAACGACCACGAGAGTCCACATTTCTTCTTCCATTACCAGGAACGCCATCGTTATCAGGATCTGGATATCCAGCCTCTATCACATCATTACAATTATTATTATCGGAGTCATTATCTAACCTATCAGGCAGACCGTCTCCATCGGTATCACACTCTCTAAAGAATTTAATCCCATCAATAAAGTTACCCACGGTATTGTTACCATTAGCCGTTCGTATGGACTCAAACCCTAGTTGAATATGTGAAACATTATTAGGAACCTGATAAGTCCCTTCATATAAGACCCACGCATTATTATTGGTCTCCACAGCCCTTTGAATGTCTCTTGAAGGAAGACGTCCTAGAGCTGGGCGACGGGGATCTCTTTCTGCATGAATATAAATATTCATTTTATCCCGACCATCACGACCTCGATGAGCAACCTGCCATGTTAATAGCTCACCTGGGTTAACCTTAAATATCTGGAATAGTCTAGAACTTTGATTTGCATTTAGCTCAGCAAACACCTCTCCATCAAAGGCTGGGACACGATTGTAACCGTCATCCCATAACTCAATTTTCTTATCACTAGCTGTCGTACGCCAATGATATTTAGCTTCATTTTCTGTAATAGGAATCCAAGAACCTTGATTAATATCTGGTAAATAAGTTTCAAAGCCTCCATTCTTGAAAGTTTCCAAACCACACATATCTTCGAATTCATCTAAGATACCGTCGTTGTCATCGTCTAAGTCAATGGAGTTAATAACTCCGTCGTTATCGTAATCCTGTGATCCGGCCACCTGTGCCAATACAACAGAAGTACAACAAAGAATGTAAAATGTAAAGAGTAGTAAGATAGTAGTTTTACGATTCATCGTATTAATATTTCATATAGGACATAATACCACAAAAATAATAATTTACATAATTAATATAACACAATTTATCAAACAAATGTATACAACTACTATTTATTTCCAATGTATCGTTAGTGGTTTGATCTGTGGAATAATATGAAACCAACAAATCTTACGATACTCCGTACTATTATTATTGGCATCTACATATCTAATACAAAATTCATAGTCCTTATTTATATCTCTCGCTTCAATTTTCAGATGGAACACTCCGTCAGAGCCCACTTTGAATATTTGTTCTACACCACTACTTTTCTCAACAACAAGCAATACGGGGGTCAATTGCCACATTTCTCCACAGTTATCCTCCAAATCAATGATAAAATCAGCTGGATTTATATCCAAACGTTGTCCAATTTCATGGCACAATTCAATCTTGCTATAGTTTAACACATTAAATGAAGGGGGTTCGCAATCGGATAGTAATACTGAAATATTAAACGGAACAGAAAACTTCCTCCCATTTGGCAACACCCTTGAAACAACCACCTCCTGAATGGCATAATTGCCACATTGGGATGTAAGAAAATCAAAACGAGATATCGAATCTGGGGTAAATTGATAATCATCACAATGAAGTGCAGAATATGTAAAAAGATCTTTTATCGCAACCTTACTAACACAGTCCAAGATAACATTATTCGTTATTATCCATCGAGGCTTTAGCCTATTTCTTGAATAGTCAATAATACTTTGACCATAGCGACGATCTTCCACTTGTAAACGACCATACGAATCAACTTTAACAGGAACCCGACTCCCTGGAACGCCATCATTATTAAAATCATCAAACCCAAGCTCTGCACAATCCCAGCAACCATCACCATCAGCATCTCGATCTAGTCGATCCGGATATCCATCATCATCAGAATCTGGTACACGATAAAAAGCAACATCATCGATAAAATTACCTACCGAAGCATCTCCTGAAGCAGTGGATTTTGCCATAAAACCAAGTTGGACATACATTACATTCTTAGGCACACGATAATAGCCCGTATAGGTTTCCCATTTTCTCATCGACGAGCTAACTGTTCTTATTGGTGACACTCCAGGATCATCTTCCCGATTAGGACTATTCGGCTCATCAGGGAAGATATAGATGTCCATCACATCTTTCCCTGTCGCTCTACGATGGTATCTCCGAGCACGATGAGAAACCCTATAATATATAAGTTCTCCAGCCTTTACTTTAAAAACCTGAAATAACCTAGATGAACTATTGGCATTCAACTCAACAAAATTGTTACCTTCATAAGATCTCACACCATTATATCCACTCCCCCAGACCTCAATATCTTTTTTGCTATCTGTCGTTTGCCACCCAAAGCCGCCATCTTGATTTCCCACATGGATCAACTTGAATCTCTTGATCGCAACCGGATAACTCTCAAACCCTCCATTGTTAAACGTCTTGATCTCCTCATATGATTCATACTCATCTAAGATCCCATCATTATCATCATCTAGATCCTTTGAATTAACCACACCATCATTATCGAAGTCGTCTGCATCTCTACAATTTTCACATACAATAGTATCAGGTCGTATTTTATAACTTCCTTCAATATTACCAAAAACACTCCTGTACAGGCACAACAGAAGAATAAGAAGTAGAACTCTTGTAAGGGAATTGCATTGCATAGCTAAGTTTTTTAATTGCGTCTCTCACTAATTTAGCAATTAAATCACTCAAACACAACAACTAAACATTCAGAACAATCATATTCCAATACATTATAATTTTAGACCCAACGGATCAACATCTTCCCCTTTTAATGATATCCTTTTAGCAACCACCTCTTTTAACACGCAACTTAAATTTGCTTATTTCTATCCATGGAAGGAAGTTATTCAAACCTTCGACATTAAGAATTTTGTAAACCTCTACGATATTCAAATTGGGAATAATCCCTCCTCTTATTTGAGAAATTATCCTATCAATGGTATAAAAAAAGATCTCTTCCATCATCAAAAGATAGAAGAGATCTTTATAGGTGAGACCACAAGCCTCACTCAATATATTTACGAGATAAGTTAAAACTGTCTTTTCAAGTCAACCATTTTAATCGCAGCAACAGCTGCTTCATCTCCTTTATTACCTAGTTTACCTCCTGAACGATCTAAGCTCTGCTGTTCGTTATTATCAGTCAATACACAAAAGATAAAAGGCTTATTATATTTTAAGTTTAACTCTGTCGTTCCTTGGGTTGCACCATCACACACAAAATCGAAGTGACGTGTCTGTCCTTGAATCACACACCCGATCAATACTATTGCATCTACATCAGTATATTCAGCCATCCATTGACCTCCCAAAGGCAATTCGAAAGTTCCAGGCACATGCTTTACAAGCACATCTTCGTCTGCAACACCGTGCTTCATCAACGTATCTTTCGCACCTTGTGCCATATTTCCGGTGATATGGTAGTTCCATTCGGCTACCACTAGCCCTATTTTCATCCCTTTTGCAGATGGTACTGCATCAAAATCGTACTCTGATAAGTTTTTTGTAGCCATGACAATTAATAATAGTGATATACAAAAATAAAAAAAATCCTTCCGAAGGGAAGGATTTTTTCTATTTAAAAGAGAGTTAAATCTCTATTATTTCAAACGCTCGATGTACTTATTCACTAAACGAGCCTCGTTACTCTTAGGATAATCTTTTTTGATGATCTCTAGATACTTAACTGCGTTAGTTTTGTCTCCTGCTATTTCACTAAGCTTTGCCGCTTTGAAAAGATAACGTGGAGTAGTCATTTCATTCTTAATACTATTGGCTGCCATTACATACATCTCAATAGCTTTATCTGTATTATCCATTTGAGCATATGCATCTCCTTGTGCTCCAATAGAGATAGGCTTAAGCATACGATCATCAGTAGAGAAATCTGACAAATACTTAATAGCATCTTCATTTTTACCTAGGTGTAGGTAAGAGATACCTGCATAATAGTTCGCCATGTTTGCTGTAGGTGTTCCACTATAGCTTTCAATGATATCAAGGAATCCACTGTTACCACTACCATCACCATTCAATGCTAGATCGAATGAGTCACGGTCAAAGTTATTCTGTGCTACAAATACCTCAACACGTGCTCTCTCTTCACGAGGTGCTTTATAGTATTTGAAATATCCGATAATCACTACAGCAAGAATGAATAGGGCTCCAAAGCCAATAGTCAATTTCTTGCTATTCTTTTCCATAAAAACCTCTGCAGAGTTTAGGCTCTCTTCAATCTCGTGGAATTTTTCGTCCACTTGATCCGTTTGATCGTGCTTGCTCATATTGTATTATATTATTCGATTTTTCGTTTACCTACTTTTTTATTATAGAGACAAAAATAATTTTTTTTCGATAAAAAACATCTTTATTTCAATGTGATTATCCCTATAACAGCATGTTTTTTGAATAAAAAAATGAATCTTACCATTCAAATAATGCCATTAACTTTAGGTTCTACAGCTATAAAATTAATACTTTTGTTTCCAATAATGCAAGTAAAAATCGGAAATAAGGACCAGACACCCCATGCATCTAAAGAATCTTTCTGTGATTAACTACAAGAATATCGGTCAAACCGATTTGAATTTCTCTGCTAAATTCAACTGTTTCATTGGGAACAATGGGATGGGTAAGACCAATATATTGGATACAATATACTACCTATCTTTTTGTAAGAGCTACTTCTCTAGCTCTGACAAACAGAACGTAAAGCACAACGAAGCTTTCTTTATGCTACAAGGAGCATACGATCGTAATGGCGAAGAAGAGGTTCTTTACTGCGGATACAAATCTGGACAAAAGAAAAAGTTCAAAAGAGACGACAAAGAGTACCAAAAACTTTCAGAACATATTGGTCTTTTCCCATTGGTGATCATATCTCCTTCCGACCAAACCTTGATTCAAGGAGGTAGTGAAGCACGTAGAAAGTTCATGGATGGAGTAATCTCTCAATACAACAAAGCATTTCTTCAAGATCTAATTGCTTATAATCGCATACTACTCCAACGTAATCAACTTTTGAAGCAGTTTGCCAACGAGCGTTATTTCGATGAAGAGACCCTGATAATCTACGACCAACAGCTTATGCACTATGGGTCTCGTATCTACGAAGCCAGAGCAAGTTTCATCGACACTTTTCTTCCGATCTTCCAACAACATTATCAATTTATATGTAAAGGGCAAGAACAAGTCGGGTTGAACTATAAGTCATCGATGCACGATACACCATACGACCAACTACTTAAAGATAGCCGTCAAAAAGATCTAGCCATGGGCTACACTACTGTAGGACCACACAAAGACGACCTTGAATTAAAACTGGGCGACTATCTAATGAAAAAGATTGGTTCCCAAGGACAAAACAAGAGTTATCTGATATCTCTCAAGTTTGCCCAGTTCGACTTTATGAAACATTTAAGTCAAGCAACACCTATCTTGGTTTTGGATGATATTTTTGATAAATTAGATGCGCAACGTG
Organism: Prolixibacteraceae bacterium; assembly: GCA_028377305.1. Lineage (GTDB taxonomy): Bacteria > Bacteroidota > Bacteroidia > Bacteroidales > Prolixibacteraceae > Halosquirtibacter. The sequence continues at coordinate 28,862 of JAONJW010000006.1, forward strand.
TAGAGCAGATCATTGACTTGGTATCCAAAGCTGAATTTGGACAAATATTTATCTCCGACACCAATCGTGAACATATCGACCAAATATTTCAGCGTAAAGGTGCTGATTACAAAATATTCCAATTGAACCAAGGAGAAGTATACGAAATAGATCCTAAAGCATGAAATACCGTAAATATCAGCCACAAGCCATTGGCAAAGTGATGGAGAAATATCTAAAAAATTCTCCTCTAAACGATAAACTCAAAGAGGTTGAAGCACTAAAAGCATGGCAGAAGATCATGGGACCCAACATCATGGATCGCACACAAAAGCTGTATATGAAGAGTGGGGTCCTTCATATCAAAGTCGACAGTTCCATCATCAAACACGACATCTATATGATGAGAAGCCACATCATGAGAAACATCAACAGCCATCTCAAAGCAGAAATAGTGACAGAGATTGTATTAGACTAATGTTATTTAAAGGTGAGATGTCTCTAACGTAGCCTCAACAAAAAAACTCAATCTTAAGCTTTTTGTATCTGGTTGATTGAGTAAATTGGAGCATTACTCCAACCCATCATTGCATTGATAACACGAAAATGAGAATAGTCGAATAACGAATCCATTAGAATATCAGCTTCTCGTATCAACCCTTGATCTAGCAGATACTGTCGTTGTGTCCCCTTCAACAAGCACTGTTTTGGAGTCCACCACTCGCCATTCTGCAGAAACACAAGATTCGTATAAGTCGTATCGGTCACCTTTTTGTCAACAATAATGATTGCCTCCTCATTGGACTTCAACGACGATGCAATGGTTTGTAAAGAAGTCCGATCTTTATATTTAAAACCATAATCCAATGCCTCCACCTCTACAAACTCAAAACGTTCTATCTCTCGAATATGATAAGGAATACACTCAATATTATCAACCTTATTACTATAGGTCACAGTCAAGCGAAACCAGCCTTCAGTAGGCAGATCTTCCGACCCTAGAAGTTCTGAAAGATCAATGGTAGAGCCAGGATAAAAATGATCTATCGTACGATCCAAACGTGCTTGATGATAAAGGATATTATCAAGCACACCATCGTTTAGTGAAAGGGTCTCAATAAATTGGCACATAAATCTTCTTTATTAGTTCGTCATATTCACGCTGCATATCACTCATGGCTGTCACCCCTCCACCACTATGAAAGAAGTACTTATCTCCCTTTTGTGCGATAAAACGAATCATCACCATCGAATCTAACCCCTTGCCATCATACACGCCTGCCACCCCTGTATAAAAGCCTCTTTCATCCGTTTCAGCTTGCGCTATAATCTCACAAGTCTTCTTCTTGGGAGCTCCGGTAATCGATCCTGCAGGCAAAAGCTTATGAAAGATATCTCCCAAATGGTCATGAAAATCATCGGGCAACACCCCCTCTACATGTGAACTCACCTGCAACAAAGCGCCATGTTGGGTTTTAACCTCATCCACATATCGAAACTGCTTCACCCTAACTTGCTCGGCCACACGACTCAAATCATTACGAATTAGATCAACAATGGTAAAGTGTTCAGACTCCTCCTTTTCATCGTTTATAATGATCTCTTTAGCGTTGGGGATCGTCGCATCAATGGTCCCCTTCATTGGAAAAGAGGATATCTTCCGATCACGTATCTCTACAAATGCTTCTGGTGAAAAGCAAAGAAAACGATCGGACACAAAGAGTCTATACTTAGCTTTCACTCCGTAATATAGACGCTCTAAATCAACAGATAACTTAATTGGAGTCTTCATCGTTAGGTTGGTCAAAAATGAATCTCCATAAAGAAGTCCATCTCTAACCACAGCATAAGATTTAGCAAACGAATCTAACGACGCAGGTTTTGCTTCAAGAGTAACCTCTGTAACTTCTTTCTTTGAATCACAGTTGCCAACGCCATTAAAATCGAACTTTATCGAATCGGAATCTATCTCATCCAAGGGCACAATCTCTCCTGCTTCTCCTTTATAATCAACCATAAAAAAGAAAGGTGTTCTATTAGCACCCAAACGATTCATCTTATCTATAAGATCTTTATTCATTGCATGTAAACCAGTTCAAACTAAATGAAGACTATATGGAAAAGCATTCATATTTTATATAATAGTTTACGCTTAATCCCATCACGAAATTAGATCTTTTTATCTAAACAAGCAAAAGCCCTTCGACACTCCTTGCAACACTGACCTTCTCTACGAGGAGGAAACACCCTAAACATATATTTTTTACAATCACTGTAATTTTCATACTGGAATAGATACTTATAAATAGAGACAGTAAGACATTCAATTTGCACAACGCAAGGATCAAACTGAAAAAGTATCAATAAACTTACATTATGAAACAAATTAAATCTTTAGCATCTTTCATTGCTCTACTACTTCTATTCGCTTGTGGAGGCGATGACAAAAAAGTAGAAAAAATATATCCTGAAACATCATTTAATGTAACCAATGCATCTGAAACCATGCCCGTCTGGATGCATGGAAAGGAAAACTCCGATTTCATCCTTCTTCCTGTTCATGGTGGTCCTGGATCAGATGTACTTGACTTCCGCACCTACAAAGGAGGAGAGGGCTTCAAAACCATAGAGAAAAACTACCTTGTTGCATATTGGCAGCAGAGAGCATCAGGAGCTTCCAAAGGATCTGACGACAAAACACACTTCACAATTGCACAATATGTGGATGATTTGGATAAAGTAATCGATCAGTTGAAAGAGCGTTATCCTAACAAGAAAATTGTTCTTTTAGGGCATAGCTGGGGAGGCATGTTAACCTCTTCTTACCTGAAGGATGATGCACATAAAAACAAGATTGCTGCTTGGATAGATGCCGCAGGTGTCACCAATGGAACTACTTTAATGGCACAAACCAAAGAAGACATTCTGAAAGAAGCTGAAGCTCGTGTGGCAAAGAAAGAGAACACCAAATATTGGAAAGATGTAATCTCTAAGATCAAATCAAAAAAGACCAACGCAAATGCTCTAGCATACATCGTAACGAACTACATCCCTGAGGTTTTAACCAAAGTAGACAACCATAAAGATTTTACTATAAATAATAGAGGTTACCTAAGCAACAGTGTCCTATTCGACGAAATTCTTAAAACCAACAACACGCAAAATGTAGCGGCTTTCACCAAACCCATTTTAATCCTATGGGGTAAATACGATTTTGCAGTCTCGGCTTCACAAAAGAAAGAAGTAGAAAAGGTAGCAGAGAAAAACCAGATAACCAACATCGTATTCCCTGCTTCGGGACACTATATGATGTTTCACGAACCAGCACTATTTGCTAAGTGCATCGATGATTTTATTAAATCTTTACAATAATAGTTTTTATAATTAATCAGAGAACAAACAATCTTCTCGCTTTCGTTATTTTAAGGTTCCCTACAAATATGGTTAGGGAACCTTTTTTATAGCACTAAAACGCAAACCATTGCGAGACTACCCACAGAGATAAACCTCCTTACTATTCATTACGTCAACACCCAAGCCACTTTGATTAAAAATGATCCGAATACTTTCTGTGAATAGACATAACGAAAGATAAAACAAATTACCTAAAAAGACTTTTCATCCTACCATCCCTTTTCCTATTTTTGTGACAAACAAAACAAAAGAAGATTAAGATGGTGCGTGTGCTAATTATTGATAACGACGATTCGTTTACATATAACCTCAAACAACTTGTCGAAGAGGCAGATATCCAAACAGAGGACGTTGTCGTAAAATCCCACAGAGAAGTGACCCTCGATGACGTAGATCTTTTTAGTCATATCATCTTCTCTCCAGGCCCTAGTCTTCCCAAAGATCATCCTATGATGTTCGAAATACTTGAAGCCTATGAAGAGACCAAAGTTATCCTAGGAGTATGTCTAGGACATCAGGCCATAGGAGCCTTCTATGGTGCCAAACTAAACCAGCTAAACCATGTCGTTCATGGACAACAGAGAGAAATCACATGGGACTATTCTACCCATACCAAACTAACCCTTCCTAGTCCATCCATAGTCGGGCTATACCATTCCTGGTTCATCGATTCCATCCCAGAAGCCATGCCACTACACATCACAGCCGCCGACAAAACAGGACGTATAATGGCCATCGAACACCACACCTTTGCCATCACAGGCGTTCAGTTTCATCCTGAATCAATGATGACCGAACAGGGAGATCTCTTTATCAACCAATGGTTGTCTCAAAAACTATAAAAAAGTAAGGGCATAGCCTCATTGAAACTATGCCCCTATTATATATCAATTTTTAAATCCTATCCGATCAGATCCTCTTTCATCTCATCGAGCTTCTCAAACTCAAACTGATCGATCATATGTTGCATCTTCAGCTTCACCTGTGGCAAACACAAATTGCCTATACTCCCTTCGTGGGTATGATTCACCTGCAGGTCCGTTTCAAAATGACCTACTTGAATTCCTTGCCCCACCTGCTTATAAGCATCTCTAAAAGGCACCCCATCCAAAACCAACTTATTGACCTCTTCCACACTAAACACCAAACGATATTTAGGATCTTCAATAATATGATCCTTGATTTCCAAATTATCAATCGCATACTGCGCAATATGAACACACTCTTGCAACTCATCTATGGCAGGCAGAATCTCTTCTTTGATTAACTGTAAATCCCTAAAATATCCACTAGGTAAATTATTCATCATCAGTGTAATTTGATTTGGCAATCCCTGGATACGATTACAGTGAGAACGTAACAATTCAAACACATCAGGATTCTTCTTATGAGGCATAATACTCGACCCCGTAGTCAAAGCATCCGGCAATGTTAGAAAATCAAAATTCTGACTCATATACAGACAGACATCCATCGCCATCTTCGACAGTGTAGAAGCCACATTAGCCAAACCAAAAGCCACATTCTTCTCCACACGACCTCTTCCCATCTGTGCATACACCACATTATAGTTCATCGACTCAAAACGAAGGAGGTCGGTAGTCATCTGACGATTTAAAGGAAACGACGACCCATACCCCGCAGCACTCCCTAATGGATTTTGGTTGGCCATTTTATACGCAGACTGCAATGAGATCACATCATCAATCAAACTCTCAGCATAAGCACCAAACCACAAACCAAAAGACGAAGGCATCGCCACCTGCAAATGTGTATAACCCGGAATCAACACCCCTTGATGTTTGTCCGCTCGCTTCATCAAACTTAGAAACAACTGCTCAACATCGCCTACCACTTCACGAATCTTATCTCTAAAAAAAAGTTTCAGATCAACCAAAACCTGATCGTTTCTAGAGCGACCACTATGAATCTTCTTCCCTAGATCACCCAATCGTTCCGTCAAAATCAACTCCACCTGAGAGTGAACATCTTCTACCCCCGCTTCAATCTTAAAGTGACCCGCTTCAATATCATGATAGATACGACGAAGCTCCTCTATCAAAAGAAGCAACTCCTCTTTTTCCAATAGATCGATAGACTCCAACATGGTGATATGAGCAATAGACCCCAACACATCATATTTAGCCAACTGATGGTCTAATTCTCTATCCATCCCAACCGTAAAATTCTCTATCTGGGCATCCACTGGCCCACCTTTATCCCATAGTTTCATATCTATCGTATCTAGTAGTTCCTTCATTTATAATTATAGACCTTGTCTCCTCCAAGTCTCCTTCACTCGAAGCTCTATCCAAACAACATCGTGACCTGAATATTTGTTTATAAACCTTCAGGTCTATGTTCAACATGAATAGCTATTCACACCAAACATAGGTTATACATCAAATATGCAATTTTATTCTTTACAAAGTGCATAATACACTATTTTATTCACCATAATTGAATAAATATTAATCCCCCTCTTAATACATTGACCAGCTCCACCACTTTAAACCACAATTTTATCAGCAGCCACCACTTTTCATGACACCCCTGTGTTATATCTCTGTTTACTAAAACAACAAAATATAGGAAATGAGAATCAAAGATGAAGTCCTACGTCATCAACTTATTCTAGCCCGAGTAATAGAGATGCACCACCAAAGTGGACACACCACAAAGTCTAAGGCAAGAGATAAAAGAACGAATAGATATAAAGGCAACATAAAATATAGCCTTAACTTATAAAACAATAAATATTACTTGCATTCAAATCAGAAGTGCAACAATATGTTCTAAAATAGAGGCTCGTTTTTGTGTAGAATATTAGAAGTCCGAAAGGAGAATATTAACACGACCGACGGATAACAAAATTCATATTTTTGTAAAATACTAAAGATCAAACCGCAACAAACAATTAATTAGAATATGTTGCCGTCAGGTGAATAAATATGATTCTGCTACTACTCCTACCTGTTTCTCGCAACAACTCATGAACAAACAAGCATTTTAAATGATGCATAACATGCACACTCTTTCAAACAGTGCTTAGACCTACATCTCACCAACCCCAAGCAACAGCTCATAAACAGACAGTCATTTAAAATGATGGATAAAGTGTACTCTCTTTCAAACAGTACTTTGACCTACATCTCGCCAACCCCAAGCAACAGCTCATAAACAAACAGACATTTTAAAGATTGTATACCTGAAACGACTACAGAACATAGACAGAATTAAATTTATCTCCCATAAACCTCCATTTATAATCCCTTTAACACTCCCATTTATCTCCCATAAACCTCCATTTATGATCCCTTTAACACTCCCATTTATCTCCCATATATTATCCACCTCGAGCAACACTGCTATCAAGTTAGTCATATCTCTATACCTCTATAGGGGATACCTTCGCATATGACCCCTACCTAATACGTCTCTAATCCGTAGGTAATCCGTCCATAATCCGTCCTTCCTTCATGGTTGATCAATGGTTTCTCCATGGTTTGTCCATCGATAGAGCCAAATAGATGAACAAACCATGCAAGAAGGATGAAGTATCCATGATGTATCGACGGATTAGGGACGGATTAGGGACAGATTACCTACGGATTAGGGAGAAGCTAAGGAGTAACAAAATAGGTGTCGGGGAGTAAGTAGGGAAGAATAATGGAGGAGTTTATAGCGATCAAAAGGTTTATTAGGGATGGATTAAGCACAGATTACCTACGGTGTAAGAGTGGAACCTGGATGGATTAAGCACAGATTACCTACGGTTTAGTGATGTGTTATGAATGGGTTAGGGGTGGATTTGGTATATGAAGTAGTGTAAATTAAACTCTGTCTGGGTTATTTTTCGTAGTGATTTTAAATATACTGTTTTAAAATCCCCGTAAGTGCCTTTTTGAAGGTAGTGTAAATTAAACTCTGTGACGATGTAGAATTAACTCTGTCGGTAGTGTAAATTAAACTCTGTCTGGGTTATTTTTATGTAGTGTTCTAGATATACTATTTTTAGATCCCCGTTAGTTCCTTTTTGAAGACGATGTAGAATTAACTCTGTCTGGGTTACATGTAAGGGTTTAGGGATATTGTGTTTACCCCTTGTTGGGGCGGTCACATCTATTTATATAGCAGCCCCATTGGTTTATTCTATGAACTGTTTTTTGGCAACCACAACGGTTTTTTGTTGAAAAACAGCCTTTTGTTTGTAAGGTTTTATCGGGGAGATGCTTTTATAAATGAAGGGGGATTTTTTTGCTTTTTATATTTGGTTCTGTTTTGAGACGTTTTAAAGCTTGTATCTGAATCTATTACAGGATACTTTATTAGGATAAAGAAGTTTGTTTTGATCCAAGTTATTTGGACAAATCAATCTTATAATTCATATAAAAGTTGTAGTTTCGTAATATCATAATATGATATATTAGCATTAAGGCATGATTAAACAGATCTTTACAAAGATAAGAACAAGCATCACTCGCTTCTTAGAAGTTGAGTTGGTAGCCATGTCTTTGTATCTAGGGTTTATTGCAACCATTAAGTTTATGAACTTTATTGATGTGTTTCACCCTCTTGTTCGTGTGGTCATTGCGCTGTTTGCCTTCCTGTTGATTCTATTCCTTTATGCACGTTTTCGGGACTTTATAGTCGATTATTTCGAACACCAGATGGCTAGCACTACCGCTTCTCGTCTAGGCATTGTTATTCGGGTGGTGATGGTTCTTCTACTGATGCTTTCGACATGGTTATGTTGGATGTTTGCTCCCATTTTATTCACCCTATTATTCACCCTGCCTTTTCTACCTTTGCTTATCAAAAAAGATGAAGAATCGTCGTCACATTCAAGTGGTTCAAGCCGTTTCGGAGGCAACGACTTTGGTCATGATTCGATGGGGGCGAATAATTTTGGACAAAAACGATTCAACGACGACAACTATTATTAAGCATTGAGGATGTTAATCGAGTCTCATCATATCGACCGATTTAATTGTATCTGATTCATTTTAAAGTCATAAATATAGAACAACCTCTCTTCTAGCTTGTTTAAACTACATAACACTATTTCTATTACTTACTTCACTATACATCAAGCTCTTTTATGAAATATTTTGTTTATATCTTTCTTATGAGTTTTCCCTTCTTGAACTGTAGCGGTCCAAAGAAGATGGCTATAGATAGTACGGCTCAAGATAGAGAGACCGTCGACAACTTTAGAGATATATTGGATGAGGCAAAACTTCAGGGAGCCATTCTTATCTACGATCTAAACAGAGACCGATACTTCTCCAACGATTTTACCAAAGCCAGTGAAGGGCAACTTCCAGCATCTACATTTAAAATTATAAACTCACTTATTGCGTTAGACAATCAGATCGTTGAGAACGACAGTACTCTGATTAAGTGGGATGGGGAAAAACGCTATTTAAAGGTATGGGAGCAAGATCTTCTATTTAGAGATGCTTTTCGATACTCGTGCGTTCCATGTTATCAGGAGATAGCACGAAAGATTGGTGTGGACCGAATGAATATGTACACTAGAAGTATTGACTATGGACAGATGGATATAAACGAGTCGACTATTGATCAATTTTGGCTTCGAGGTAGTTCTCTCATCACCCCTTTTGAACAGATCACCATTTTGAATAAGTTATATCACAATCAGCTCCCATTCAGTGAGAGAACGCAAACAATGGTCAAAGAGATGATGGTGTTACACCATCACAAACAAACTTATCTTAGAGGCAAAACAGGATGGTCGGTGGATAACGACCACAACAACGGTTGGTTTGTTGGGTGGCTTACGGCTAAAAAAGGAGTCTACTTCTTTGCTGTGAATGTCTCTCCCAAAGAGGGTTACAATATGAAACAGTTCTCCGCCGATAGAAAGAACATCGCGATATCTGCCTTAAATGCTCTAGGAATAGTGTATGAAAACCCATTTACGTCCAAAGATTAACGTGCGGTTATAGTATATTTACACCGAAAGAAAAGACGTTCTCTTGTCGAACACTGGTCAGGTACCACTCCTTCATATAAAATCTTATATAGACATTCTGGCTTTAAATGGTGTAGGACTAGTGAGAATCTTTACTTGTCTTCTCATGAGTTAAAAATAGAAAGAAGGCATTTTAATGGATACTTTTCAAGGCTCACATATTACTGAACCTTATTCCTTGTGATAAACATAGGTTTTATTTTATCCTACGATATTTCCTGACACATATAAGATTCACCTTTGACTCTTATGTCCAAACCCTAGGCGCCATATTTTTAAAACCATATAAAATTATAAGATAACACCGTTGATCGAATAGTCAGGGAGAAGTTGTAGATAAACGCTTCACAATCGTGTTATTAAAGGGTAGGTTTTAGTCGCTTCGATGTGTTGTTGGTATAGATTAACCATCCAATGGGTAGGTTTATTTTTTCCATAAGAGAGGTATAAAACATGCTGTCGAACATATTTTATAACGCTCACATCTCGATCTTATCTAAAACAGTTCTTAGACTAATAATAAACACTGCAGACAATTAATAATACAACACATTAACAATCAACACATTGCATCATGCACAATAAAAACATATTGTGCAACATTTATTTTTTATCAAAATATTTACATAAATCGCAAGTAGAATTTAGAACACATAAATTATCACTAGATCATCGTTTCAATGTAGGGGGGAATCTACGAAACGAGGTATTTATTGACTAACGAAATAATGGGGGAATTATATCATGACAAGTAAAGGAAATTCCATTATTGACCGTTTCACACAGTCGGCTATTGCCGTAACTGCTGCTGTTAAGGTTATAAACAAGGAGCAACTTCTTTCAGAAAAAGAAGAACACAACTTTAAGTTTATCTCTTCGGAGATACTACAACAATTCGATCAACACTACATCGGCAAAGAGGGGGTAGATGAAGCTCTGGTAGAAGTGAATCATGCCATAGCCGAAACGGGTACGGTAGTATTGGAATGTAGCAATGAACAAGTTCGTACAGCAACCTGTGTCGCAGAGCACCTGTATGTGATTGTCAAGGCATCGAGCCTCGTTGAATGTAGTCATGATATAGTAGATTTCATGGCTGAAAACACCCAGAATCAAGGGGGTTACATTGCATTTATTTCGGGGCCAAGCCGAACGGCAGACATAGAGCGTGTATTGACCGTTGGGGCACATGGCCCAAGAGAACTAACTATCTTCATTGTTTCAGACCTATAAAAACTTTCTACCATGAGCATCCATGATAAAATCCGCACCAAAATAGAAGATGATGTACTGTATAAGAATTTAAAGAATTTTGCATCGTCATACAAACAATCCAAAGCAAACGTATACAAAGGTCATGATTTCGAAACACTCAGAAAGCGTGTATACGATCTAAAAGATAGAGATATAAACAAAGTGATGGAACAATTCCACCGCTTTAAAGATAATGCCGAAAAGAGTGGCGCGACGGTTTACCAAGCTAGAACAGGGGAAGATGCCTGTAACTACATTGCTGAGGTGATGAAGAAGCATAACAGCAAGTATATGGTAAAGAGTAAGTCGATGACCTCGGAAGAGATTCAGCTGAACCACCGTTTAGAGGCAAAAGGGTTGAGCCCAATTGAAACGGATCTTGGAGAGTGGATTCTTCAGATCGGTGATGAGCATCCTTCACACATGGTGATGCCCGCGATTCACAAAACACGTCAGCAGGTAGCAAAACTTTTTTCGGATTATACTGGTAAAACGGTAGATCCAGATGATATCAAGGGAATGGTGGAGATCGCACGTCAATATTTACGTGACGACTACTTCAAAGCAGGGGTCGGAATGACTGGTGCAAACATTGCTGTTGCAGAGACGGGTACGATCGGTTTGGTAACCAATGAAGGGAATGCAAGACTATCGTCTACCGTGCCACCAGTACATATTGTTTTGGTTGGTTATGAGAAACTATGTGATAACTTCTCTGAAGCAATGGACATCGTAAAGGTGCTTCCGAAGAGTGCTACCGGGCAGAATATCACCTCTTATGTGACTTGGATCAAAGGACAAAATCCATCTCATAAGAATGAAACAGGTGTCAAAGAAACCCACTATGTATTTGTTGATAATGGACGTTTGGCCTTCTTTGAGCATCCTGAATTCAAGGAAGCATTGAAGTGTATTCGTTGTGGTAGTTGTGCAAACATCTGCCCAGCATATGAAATGGTTGGAGGACACGTATATGGCGACCGCTATATCGGCTCTATTGGACTGATTCTTACGGCACTATATCAAGGGGATGCAGATGCACAAGACATCCTAAAAATGTGTATCGGTTGTCGTGCCTGTTCATTCAACTGTCCATCAGGAATCGATCTACAGAAGATGATTTCTAATTTAAAGATGGTGGTAGGACAAAAGTATGGAATCAACAGTGTGAAGAAACAGGTCTTTAATAAGGTGATTGCGAAACCAGACCGTATGAAGAGCTTAATGGGCTTAGGGTCTACTTTTCAGTTCCCTATGACCAAGACCAACAAGTTCAACAAAGAGAAGATTATTGCTTCAGTACCCATGTTGAGTGGAGAGAAAGATTTTCGTCACTTTCCAGCACTTTCGAAGAAGTCGTTCACAAAAATGTTTAACAACCAGATTCGACCATTAGCCAATCCCAAGAAGAAGGTTTTCTTTTACCCAGGGTGTGCTGTGGAATATATGTATCCAGAGATCGGATTGGCTATGGCAAGGTTATTACATAAGCATGGTGTTCAGGTCGATATTCCTTCACGTTCGGTGTGTTGCGGCTTACCAGCGATTGCTGCAGGGGATCCAGAAAACGCTAGAACGATGATCCATAAGAATTTAGATGAGATGAAGTCTCCTGCTGATTATGATGCATTCTTAGTGGTTTGCCCTACCTGCGGAGGAGCCATCAAGCATGAATTCCTTGATTTTACACGTGAAGATCCTGATCGCTATAAGCTTTCGAAACAGATAGGGGAGAAATTGATGCCTATGGGGCAATTCTTGGAGCAGTTAAACCTTAAGTTTAGAGTAAAGGGTGGTCGTTCGGTAACCTACCATACTCCTTGTCACAATACTAGATCCATGGACTATAGTGCTGAAGATCTACTAAAAAACGTTTTAGGCGAACAATTTAAACCACTTACAGACAGTAATGTTTGCTGTGGCTTTGGAGGAACATACTCTCTTGATTTCGCACCTATTTCTAATGGGATTTTAAATAAAAAGATTGAACACATTGAGGATACCCAAGCTGACATCGTAATTACGGATTGTCCTGGATGTGTAATGCAGATCAACGGTGGCCTGATGTATAAAGGCGTTGAAAAGAAGGTGATGCATCTCTCATCATTTATTGAAAATGAACTAGAAGTTGTTCCTAGCTAATTGATCTGGAAAAGATTCTAATTGCTTTTATCTACTTAAAGGCTGCTCTTGATTATGGGAGTGGCCTTTTTTCGTTTAATATCAATATCCTCTTACGATATAACTATTATATAAAATGGGAACCACCTGATAATCGATGTAGTGGCATTTATAGTTCACTCTGACCGATTTATATGTATAATACATCAAGCAAGGTTAACCTCGCATTATATTATGTTTTATTAACATCCACATAGCCTAATATTATTCCCAACTGTAATATATTTGCTTATGCAACAAAATCAATTTACAGTCCACCATTATCCTCAAATTACATTTTAAAGTATATTAAAAAACAATATAATGGTAAAAGCAATTTTTAGAAGTACTGTAATAACAGCTAGTTTGTTATTTTTGATCTCTTGTAGCTCTACTAATAACAATACACCTAATACAACATACTACGTATCGGACTATCAAAATCTACATTTAGATGGAACTTTTGAGGTGAATGTAGTAAGTACGGATGCAAGAAATACATCTTCATCTTATGTAGTTATAGATGCACCAGATAATGTTAAGGCTGCGATATCGGTTGAAGAACTGGAGGGTACTCTACTTATCACAGTCGACGAAAACGTTCCAATAGAAAATCCTATTCATATCACTATAGGTGCACCAAAACATATTTCGGAAATTCGATTAAAATCGGATCACGACGCAGTTGTAGAGGGCCACATTATCCAAGATGGGATTTCAATTGCTGCAGAAGCACAAAGTAATTTAATACTAAAAGATCTAGAGGTAAAAAACCTATTGTGTCAAGTAAATAATGGAGCGGAAATAGAGTTAACTAATCATTCTGAAATTCTGCGTAGCCCACAAACTTTTACTGATCAGGAAGCTGTTAAGATTAACGAAACCACACTATTAGTAAATGATTGTCAGCTATATGTTGGAGAGAAGGTGGAGTTCAATAATAGTATTTGGACTATATCAGGTAAGGAGATCAAGACCACTTTCATCATGGACAAGTGCATTATCAATTCTCTAGGATCTACAACGATTGAGGCGGTAGATGCATTATCAAAATATATTGACATCTCTATTGAGGGAACAACCTCTGCAAAAGTGTTTGCTATTGAGAGGCTTACAGGAAGAGCTGAAGGCAATTCAACCCTTCACTATATCCCAGTAGAAGGGATAAATATTTTGGATTTTAAAGCAGTCGAAGAAGCCGTTGCTGCTCCTATAGACAAGAAAAAATAATATTATCAGTGCCTAGTTCTTATGGTGCTCTATTGAGAGTGGGTATGCCAAGAAGACAGATCGATTCTTTCAGAAAAGAGAGGGTTATTTTTTGTACGGCAAATATACCTGTGACGAAATAGAATAGGTCGCTATCATTAGAAGATCAAATTGATATAACAATATAGCTGTACTATTTACAAGTGGTGGTTCTTCGATGAACCTCCACTTTTTTTATTTCACACCTAACGGTAGATAGAGTTACGACGGTAGCCTATTATAGAATAGATCTCGAAGAGAGTCGATCTTATGATCTATTTTAAAACAATAAAAAGAATAATTATGGAAAGAGATAGTTTTATAGTTATTTCTCTTTATTTTTATACCTTTAATTTGAAGATTGGTATGAATATTGATGATATCTACCAACAGATTAAATACTCTTTTAAAGAGCTAAAACGACATATTTTCATTCATACATTTGATTAAGAGATGAGAAGTTTATCCCTATTATTAATTACTATTTTCCTAATTCTCAGTTCATTTAACCAAGCATGGGCAGATAAAAGCAAGAACTTTAGGCCTAAGCGTAAGATGACACGTAAGGAGTATATTGAAACTTATCGTGAGATTGCGATAAAAGAGATGAATCTCTTTCACATACCAGCCAGTATCACTCTTGCACAAGGTATTCTTGAATCAGGAGATGGGAATAGTTATTTGGCAGTGGTGGGTAAAAACCACTTTGGGGTTAAGTGTCACTCTTCTTGGAAAGGCCCATCACTGAGACTAGACGATGATAAGAAGAATGAATGTTTTCGTAAATATAAAAGTGTTGAACACTCCTATAAAGACCACTCTGTATTTCTTCAATCCCAAAGATACCAGAACCTTTTTACCTATAAGATCACAGATTATAAAAAATGGGCAAAAGGATTGAAGAAGGCGGGTTATGCGACCAATCCACATTACCCTAAACTCTTGATTAAAATCATTGAGGAGAACAACTTAGATCAGTATGATCAATTCTACCAAAAGGACTATAATAGTCATAAACCTTCACCATTCGATAAAGGATCTGGCTCTTTCAAATTTACTATTGGGAACAAGAATCGTATTTCTGAGAACAACAGGAGCCGCATGATTGTGGCAGTTGCAGGGGATAGCTATTTATCTTTGGCTCAAAAATATGGATTAAAAGAGTGGGAGATCTACAACTACAACGATGCGCATAAATCAGATAAGCCCGAAGCAGATACCAATATCTATTTAGAAAGGAAGAAGGGTAAAGCTGCACGTGGTTCAGACACCCACATTATGAAGGAGGGTGAAAATATGCATAGCATTGCTCAACAATATGGTATCCGATTGAAAGCGCTATACAGACGTAATCGCATGAAGAGTGGACGTCAACCAAATGTCGGTGACACTATCTATTTAAGAGGGAAAGCACCAAAGAAATAACCAGATATTAAGGATAAAGAAAATGGCCGATTGTTATTCAACATCGGCCATTTCTATATATATGAAGTTAGATATCAGAGATTATTTCAAAGGAAGAATCGTTTTATGCTACAGTACGTTATATTATTACAATAAGGTGACTGCTATGTTTATCATTACTAAGTATAAATAGAGTATTGAAGTGGGAGTTTTTCGTATATACCTGTAACATAATTGAATCGAGAGACGTATGAACCTAAAACCTTTTATAACAAATGAAAAATTCACTTTTACTCTTACTACTTCTATTCACCTTACAGACTTATGCTCAATCGACTATCGAAACAGTTGTTCTGGAAGCAAAAACCAATAACCCTATTGCTTTTGCGAACGTCGTACTTAAATCTATCGACGATACCACTTTTGTTCGAGGGAAAGTGAGTGATCAACAGGGTAAGATATCTTTTAGTGATCTTACTAAAGATCAAGAATACTGTTTAACGGTGTCGTATGTAGGTTTTACACCTGAGAGTTACACTTTTCGGACCACGCAGAAGAGGGTGGTATTGGATGCTATATTCCTCAAAGAAGACAAAACAATCTTAGGGGAAGTTTCGGTAAGTGGAAATGCACATGGAGTAAGATACAAAGTCGACAGAAAAGTTATTGATGCACAAAGTTTTCCAGAAGCAACACAAGCAATAGATCTACTAGAGAATATTCCATCGTTAGACGTTGATTATAATGGAGAGATCACTTATAGAGAAGGAGGGACCTTTTTAGTCTATATTGATGATCATCCAGTGAATAATGGGGTGCAACGTTTACAACAGATCTCAACTAGCCGAATCAAACAGATTGAAGTGATTACCAATCCTCCAGCAAAATATAATGCAGAAGGTAGTGCTGGAATTATACGAGTGGTACTGAAGAAGAGTCGCCTAGAGGGATACAATATTGCTCTATCAGCCTCAATGGAACAGACTGGAGAGAGAAAAATGAGCTATAACTTAGAAAAACAAGGAAAGAAAGGAAGCTGGTACTTGAATGGCTCTTTTAGAAAAACAATATGGACCTATGCCGATACTAAGATTGAGCAGACCACCATCGTGGATCAACAACAGAACTACCTAAGACAAGAGATGGATCTACTAGGTGGAGGTTACTATAACTCAATTGATTTTGGATTTAACTATGATATAACACCTCTTGATTTTGTGGATATAAGCATCGGATTACACCCTTTTGTACAAAAGCAGAATAATTTTGACGAAGGCAAAGTGTGGGAGCAAAATGGGGTATCCAGTCCTATCTATGAATACAACATCCTTACGCATTATCATGGTGAATATCAATACGTCTGGAGCACTGCCACGTGGAAGCATCAATTTGGAGATGATACCGATCATAACCTCTCCTTAAATATGGAATACTCTCAACCATTTATCCAATATATCGATAAGAATATTAGCACCAAGAAGACCGACACATTCTTTGAGGGGAGAGGCTACCAAGGATCAGAAGGCAAAGATGTAGAGTTGGATGCCCTGCTGTCGTATGAGCACCCTATCGGAGAAAATGCAAAACTAGAGATAGGTGTAAGTCATAAAGATTATCGTATTCCTGGTATAGAGAATAGAAATGGAGAGTTTCTGGAAGATGGTACATTTGTGGCTTTTGGAGAACAAGAGGTACAAGAAGACATCTATTATCAAAGAATGGTGGATGCAACCTTTGCTACTTTAGAGGCGAAAATGGGCAAGATAAACATGAAAGTTGGCGCTAGAGGAGAATGGACAGATAGGAAGGTAGAGTATGATGATTTCCAAGATAACGACAAAAAACGTAAACAAAACAATGATAACTATTTTAAACTATTTCCATCGTTCCATTTACTATACGAGAATAATGACGAGAATCAGTGGGCAGTAAGCTATACTAAAAGAATTAGTCGTCCTAGATACTACGATATCGTTCCAGTGAAGAACTTTAGTTCCCCCTACTCCTACCACATCGGTAACGAAACACTTCAACCAATCTATAGGCATTCTTTTGAGGTGTCTTACCGGAAGATGTGGAAAAATAACTTCTTTAACGTGGAGTTATATCACAAAAGGATTGAGCAGGTATATCGCATTGAGTACCATCTAGGAGAAGGTAACACCCTATATGAAATACCTGAAAATGTAGGGACCTATAACCTTACTGGGGGTGAAATTATGATCGGAATAGATATTACCAAATGGTGGAATGTGAACCTTTCAACCAAGGCTTTCCACCATATTACAACTTTCGAAGATGCGTCAAGAGAGGTTTTAAAACAGTTCTGTTCCAATGTAAGGTTAAATAATAAGATGAGATTAGGACAGCTTGCAAAATTGAAATGGGATGTTAGATACAGCTCGCCATTTGATAATGGTCAAACCAAACAGGATGGGTTTTGGTATTGCAACGGTTCTGTATCAAAGTCGTTGTGGAAGAAACATTGGAATGTAACATTCTCTTATAACCACATATTTGACCGTAGAACAACGATTAGCACCATTGATGACCCTACCATCCAAAGGGTAGAACAAGAACACCGTAAACCCTTCTATACGCTAAAATTAAGCTATCAATTAAATAATCAAAAGTAGTGAATATTACTTCTTGATAAAGTTGAATATTAATGGATGTTATGGGAAGAGAAAACACGATTTTTCTTCATTGCCTTCAGTATAAGATTTAGAATTAATTTAATTGTACCGGATGCCTATCTATCATACGAATTACCTTCAAATAAAAATTAGATGATAAGAGAATATGATCTATTCGGAAGGTAAATATCTTCTGTAATCAGTAGTATAGTCAAACAGAGAACAGCATCTTTAAAGGTTTGAGAGATGCTGTTCTCTAATTTGCTATGATCTGCAATATACGTCTTATTTCTATTTCTTCAACTCCGCCTTTATCTGTGATATCGTTTTCCCTCCGACGCCCATGTTCTCTTCGGCAAACTCCTGTATGATTACAGAGATGAATGGATCTGGTGCGTGGGTTACTCGATGTACTACTTTAGTGAACTCTTCTATAAGTTCTTGTTTTTGTTCTATTGTCAAACTAGCTCCTGAATACTGAATTGTGGGCATCTTAATTTTTATTTTATCTTAATTAATAATCTCTAAACCGTTATAAAGTACAGATTTCGATCTTTAGAACCGACATATGCCTTCACTCGGGAAAGATGATGCCAAAGATAGGAAGGGATCTATAGAGCTAATTTCTCGTTTGAAAGATAGAATTACTTATATCAAATATTTGTCTCTTTTCTAAAAGCCATCGGAGTTACTCCAGTAAGTTTCTTAAAAAAGGTGCTGAATTTCCCTGGAGAGCTGAAATGGAGATTGTATGCAATCTCTTTAGCACTTAAGGCTGTTTGAATCAAACTCTCCTTTGCTTTCTTTAAAATGTAATTCTGTATATTTTGTAATGCAGTAAGCCCTGAAACCGACTTTACAACTGCATTAAGATAGTTAGGGTGGATATTCAGCTTGGACGCGTAGTATGAGGTGGAGTGTGGATTAGATTCAGCATTTAATGCGGTGTTCAGACAGAACCCCAACTCTATAAGCTCCTGAAAACGGGTATAAATAGCTTGATCAGAAGAAGATAACGTGTCAGGTATTCTGCCTTCTGCATATCTACGTAACAGTCGATTAATATAATGTAGAAGGTGTAGAACATTTACCTCTATAAATCGGAATTTATCCTCTTCATTAAGATAATATTCATCACTTATCTGCTGATAGATACTAACGATTTCATTTTGCTCCTCCTCAGAGATCTCTAGAGGAAACGTATTATACATCTTCAAAAAGGGGAAGTCTTCGAGAAAACGATCGAAATAATGGGACGAAGAGATAAAGTCTTGTGAGAAAATAATATAATAGCCTGACCAATCTTGTTGGATCTCCCAAGACTGGATTTGAAAAGGGGTATTAAAATAAACAGTGGGACTTTTAGGACTCATTGCATTGTGTCCTGAAACAACCATACCTTCCCCTCTAATCTGGATTGCTATAAAATAGAATTCATGACGAAAAGGAAGCATCGTTCTTGAAATATCAAATCGGTTATCCTCAAAACGTCTAACATCAAAATGTGGATGGAGAGGCTCTTTTATTCCAATAGCTTTAGAATACTCGGCAAGTGTTTTAAAATGCTGCATCACAACAAACTAGATTGATATAATAATAGATCACATCTTGCATTGACAAGGTAAAACTAGTGTCTAACAACAAGTTCTAATCTTTCTCTTTTGAACAATCACCAAAGAGCCTCAACTCTTTGATGATTATCTACTATCTATTTAAGATAAGATCAACTGATTATCAATACGGAAACCGTTGACAAACTGTGATGTCTTCATACGTTTCTTTCCCGCCAACTGCATCTCCTCAAACCATACGTACCCATCTTTTAATGCGACACGTAACATATCGTTATCAACAACAACAGCTCCAATGGCATCGCTATGTGACTGAATCAAAGGCTTGGTTGCAAAAAGTTTTGCTGTATGTTTCTTCGGCCCATCTGTCATTTCAATCCAAGCAGCAGGATAAGGAGAAAGACCACGTACTTTGTTATGAAATGCCATTACCGATAGATCTGAGGTTACTTGACAATCTGCCTTAAATATTTTAGGCGCATGTATAGATAGAGCACCTTCGGCAATCAACTTCTCTTGGTCCATTGGAGTGACATCGCCTTCTGCCAATGCATCCACTGTTTTACAAACAAGGTTGGCACCAATGACCATCAACTTATCGTGAATCGTCCCGATATTATCATAAAGGTCGATGTCGATAGCTTCTTGAAAAAGAAGAGCTCCTGTGTCAATCTCATGCTTTAACAAGAACGTAGTGACCCCTGTTTGTTTATCTCCATTGATGATAGCCCAGTTTAACGGAGCGGCACCACGATAGTTTGGAAGCAACGATCCATGAAGGTTGAATGTTCCCATCTTAGGCATGTTCCATACAATCTCGGGTAACATTCTAAAAGCAACGACTATTTGTAAGTCGGCTCTATATGAAGCCAACTCCTCGACAAACTCAGGAGCCTTAAGTTTCTCTGGTTGAAGAATTGGAAGTTCTTGCTCCATAGCATATTGCTTCACCTCTGACATACGCACTTTCTGCCCTCTACCAGCTGGTTTATCAGGAACAGTAACTACCGCAACCACATTGTACCCACCTTCAACCAAAGCCTTTAAGCTTTCAACGGCGAAGCCAGGAGTACCCATAAATACGATTCTAATATCTTTTGCACTCATCGCTATTCTTATTCTTTAAACACTATGGATGCTATCCTTTTAAATCCTCTTGAAGATTGGCATTGCCTTTGGTCGCTTTCGGATCATATGGACAATGTTTACATCCGTTTCCACAACAGTAGCCCTTCTTCATTAAGAATTTCTCTGTCATCACACGATATCCATGATCGCTCATATAATAGTCAACCCCTTCCACCAATGTATCCTGTAAAGGTTTATCATCAAATAGCATAATCTGTTTGTTTAGAGTGAAAAAAGGCATTTCCGTAGAGATGCCTTTTCTTATTTCCTTGGAACTATTTCTTTTCTTTAGGCTCTACCTTCTCAAGCACATGCCCCATACGATCCTTCTTGGTTTTCATATAGAAGGCATTAAACTCATTTGGTTCAATCTCAATAGAGACTGTCTCCTCTACTTTCAATCCATAGCCTTCTAAGCCAACACGCTTAATCGGATTGTTGGTCATTAGACGCATATTCTTAACCCCTAGACTACGTAAGATCTGTGCTCCCACACCATAATCTCTCTCATCAGGATCGAAACCTAAGTGTACATTCGCATCCACTGTATCTAACCCCTGTTCTTGAAGTTTATACGCTTTGATCTTATTCATTAGACCAATGCCACGTCCTTCTTGTTGCATGTAAACAACAACTCCTTTTCCTTCGTCTTCGATCATGGACATTGCTTTATGTAGCTGCTCGCCACATTCACAACGCATCGACCCAAATATATCGCCCGTAGCACAAGAAGAGTGTACACGAACAAGAATTGGATCATCTTCTTTCCACTCCCCTTTGATTAGTGCAATATGCTCTACACCATTGGACTTTTGGCGAAAAGGAATCAGACGGAAATGACCATCCTTAGTTGGCATCTGTACTTCGTCACCTCGCTCTATTAAACTCTCTCGCTCTAAACGATAAGCAATTAAATCTTCAATAGAGATGATCTTAATATTGAATTTCTCACTAATTTCTAATAGTTGCGGTAGACGTGCCATCGAACCATCTTCATTCATGATCTCGACCAATACACCAGAAGGCTGAAGTCCAGCCAATCGAGCTAAGTCGCTAGAAGCTTCGGTGTGACCACTACGTCTTAACACCCCTTTTTCTTTCGCTCTTAATGGGAAAATATGTCCCGGTCTTCCGAGAACTGCAGGGTCGGTCTTTGGATCTACTAATGCCTGAATGGTTTTTGCTCTATCATGAGCAGAAATTCCTGTAGTACATCCATCTCCAATCTTATCTACAGAGATCGTAAACGGCGTATCATAGTGGGAAGAGTTTTTTCCAACCATCATCTCTAGTTCTAACTCCTCACAACGCTCTTCCGTAAGAGAAACACAGATCAATCCACGGCCATGTGTAGCCATGAAGTTCACCATCTCCGGGGTAATCCTCTCCGCTGCCCCAATAAAGTCTCCTTCGTTTTCACGATCTTCATCATCAACAACGATGACTAATTTACCATCACGAATGTCTTGTAATGCTTCCTCGATGGTATTCAACACTCCCCCTAGAGTGTTCATATTATCTGCTTTAGCTTCACTCATTACTTCACTCTTTTTTACGATAGACGTCTTTCTACGACGTAATATTTAATGGATCAAACAACCATCTTTATACGTTTAGTACTGCTGTTTGATGATAGACAACTTCTTACGCTTCTGTTGAATCGCTAGATGTGTTCTTTGATTTTAACATCCATCTCTTCAATATGTTTTTCACCGGCTTAAATATCAACGAAAAATTAAAACGTGAAGAATCATTCGCTGAGATATAGGTTAGAAGTAAACCTACCGGAAAATATATCAATGTACTTAACCACATTGCTTGCCACACTGGCATTGTACCAGCTTGACCAGCTTTTTTTAAGGTTGTTCCAATAACATAATAAATAATAAACAGGAATATCGATAGAACTAATGGCATTCCCATACCCCCTTTACGGATAATGGACCCCAAGGGAGCTCCAATTAGAAAGAATAACAAACATGCTACGGAAAGAACCAACTTATCGTGCCAATATACCACATATTTATTCCCAAGCATTCTCATACCTAATATCTCCTCCTCTGAACGAGACAGGGAGCGTTGGTTTGAGCGAACAGACTCGATTGCTCTATTTAAAACCATCTTCTGTATTCTTAATTCAGCTTGATTTAAGATACTATCATTCATTAAAATAGAGTCTAGTTTGAAGACTGGCTTATCTACTCTCTGTTGTACTGAATCAGGATAGTTATCATAGGCTAGACTTCGAATTAGAGGTGAAATAAGAGTAAAACGAATCACCTTGTCTTTCGCCCATTTATCTGTTTTATCATATATGGAATCCGCCATATATTCCAATTTCCTCATCGGTAAAGAGTGGTAGCTATTCTTAAATAATTTTTCGTCTTTACGCTGAAATGTCATTCCCTCCATCGGGATTAGATAAGTTTGCTTGGAAAACTTCATTTTGGTGAATGGCTTATTCTCCCTATCTTTTCGACTCTCTGGCTTCTTTTCCTCATAAGTCTCTCCATCAAAGAGAGTTAAACGCATACTCATCTTATCATCTGTCAATCCCATATAAGCAGAATCGGCTAAGGTGATATTAACGTTTCCACCTCTTTTGGAGTGGTCGTATATCATTACTTCTGTTAGGGTACCGTTCTCTTTCTTGTCTTCTACTTTGATACGATAGTTAGGAATATTATTTGTGAATGCTCCAGGTTTGACCAAAAGCTCTGGTTGCGTCTGCTTGACACTATATAGAAGTATTGACAGTTTTCTGTTTACGGAAGGAAGCGCATAATTACTAAAACTAAATGCTCCAATAGAAATCAGTATTGCAATTAAAATAAGAGGTTTAAAAATATTCAATTGTGAAATTCCTGCTGCCTTCATTGCTAACAGCTCATTTCTCTCACCCAAATTACCTAAAGTCATAATAGAAGCAATAAGCATTGCTAAAGGTAATGACATTGGGATCATACTCAAAAATATATATGTTACAATCTCAGTTATAACCGGCCATTCTAGCCCCTTACCTACTATATCTTCCAAGTATCTCCACATAAATTGCATAAAAAAAACAAAAATGCAGATAAAGAAGGTCATCACAAATGGCCCTATGAACTCTTGTAACAAGTAACGGTGTAAACGCTTCATTAAATATCCTTTAATCTAAAAAATATGCACTATTCTCATCAGCCACTTCCTTCGTCTAGGAAGGAAATGACATACAAAGTTATCAATATTTTAAAGAAAAAGCGAAGCAATATGGTTTTATGAACAACCAAGTGTACGTTTCAACATTTTTATCTGCTCGTTCCACAATAATGTAGCATCCTCTGTTTCGTCTGAATCCACAAAATCAGTTACAACTAAAAGCATTCCTCCCCCAATTTCTTCCCTTACTAATCGCAACTCTAAAAATTCCTCTTCTTCTTCTCTGTCACTCCATTGCCAACGAATATATTCATTTGAATCGACTTCAATATTATCGGCTCTTTGTTGATCACCATCCCAATAAAACATGAAATAGTCATCAAAACCATCTACACGATCTGCAAACCAACTTTCTAACCCTGAAGGATTGGATAGTGTATAATACAATGAGCCTAAAGATGCCTTGATAGGATACTCTAAAACGATCTTTTCTCTAAGGTTTTGTACCGTCATAAGTTTTAGTTTAAGTTACGCTTCTAAATAATAAGCTAAGACTGTTTTTTTCATTTTCAGTAAACTTAAAAAAATAAGGTAAAACTTTCACATAAACGGGTACTTTATGTAACATGTTATTTATTTGAACCTTTAATCATATACATCACAAGTGATTAAAATGAAAAACGCTCAAATAATATGATTTTTTTCATACTCACTATTGTCAGGAATAAAAAAAGAGATATATTTGCATCCGCAATGGCGAGGTAGCTCAGCTGGTTAGAGCGCAGGATTCATAATCCTGAGGTCGGCGGTTCAAGCCCGCCTCTCGCTACTCAAAAGGTCTCTATAATTATAGAGATCTTTTTTTATTTTTACACTCCCCCCTCTCTTCTCAGTAACCATATCGTAATAAAATAACGATCAAGATATAGGAATTTTGTGTATCGTGCCCCCTTCACCTGAAAGATCATAATATACTATTTTTTGTATCTATAGTTGTAATAAAAGAGGTCTGTTGTCTACTTATTAAAGTATATAATACAATAGTTAATTCACAAAATACAACGACCAATGAACACAAAGCATATCGTAATCGTAATGCTTCTTTACATTTTTATGGGATGTAAAAAAGATGAAGCAACTCCCACCAAAGCAACCAATCTAAAAGAGTATCTGATTGAAAACTGTAGTCATGTACATGAGATCAATGGATTTTATATTGTGGCTAGCAATGAAATCCCTAAGGAGGCTAATGGGGCAACATCCAAAGAGATATGGGAACATGCCATCAAGCTATTTAGTAACTATCTTGATCAAAATGAAGATGGAATCATTGATAGCGATAAAAATGATTTGTCAGATGCATTAACAAAGCATATGCTCTTCTGTATTGGCTCACAAGATTTTGTTGACAAAATATCGATGGGGAAATTTGTTGTAGACAAACTTACAACCATCGGGATGCACACCGATTCATGGCCTTACTTAGCAACCTATACTGGGAAAGGGTGGAAATTCGATAAACTAGACTCTTCCACATGGAGACCTGAAGCGTTCAATGCTCTTTGGGAAGAGACCTACCACACACTTACAGAAGCCTTAAGTAGATCGGACAAAAGTTTCCAATTCACGAAAGGAAAACTACTACGTGAAACAATGGATGCAGACATTAAAGCAAAGACTTATGAAACAGAAGTACAAAACAGAGAAGAAAATGGAAATTACGATACAATAACTGCAGTGAACGAGTATATCCATCAAATATGGGCTATAACGAATGCTGGCTATGAGGTTAAATTAAATGATTTACAAAAAAAAGCACTTGAATTCATGAAAAACAAGGGTATTATTTTATCCGTGGATCCGAACTATCCATATATGATAGGCACCACACTAAAATAATATAAACACCAATATCTACTTCTTATTAAGCTCCAAGACCCTTTGCAAAAAGGACTCTTGGAGTTACTTTTTATAAATAAAAGCAGCTATAATTTCTTGGACACTCATTACCATGGCATGGTTTTTGACTTATTTTAACGTTTAATTATAAAAACAAAATATAATGATTAATAGAAAGCTACTTGTTGCATTCATGTCCACAGTAATAACAATAGGCTGTACAAACCGTAAAGTGTTAACCAAGAATTATTCTTTAAATGAGGTAGAAGAGAAAATTGAGATACTGCATACCTCTCCAAACCAATCTCTTAATAAGATAGATGTTTCCAAATTAAATCAGATGAAGCTCATCGACAAAAAATATCTTGTCTTAGTAGATAAAGCCTCTGAAAATAAAGGCATACTTATTCTTGACAGAAAGAACTTTTCACTTTTAGGAAAAACAGGAATCAAAGGCGAGGGGCCTCAAGAGATTTCAAACTATAGTGAGCTTATTCCTTTTAAAGGTGGCTTCTTAATGGCAGACTACGCTAAAAAGATCCTCTATTTCTATGATATTAAAAAGGCCATTGAAGACACAAACTATTTACCAGAGACGTATGGCCCGCTAAAAACATTCCTATCATCGCTTCGAATCACAAAGGGTAATCAATACATCGGAACGCAATTAGGAATGTCACAATCAGTAGAAGGAGCACTAGAGATAAATATTGTAAAAGGAGATATTAGTAAAGAAGAATCTGATCTTGTTATTCCCCACTACAAAGAGGTAGATGCTACACAAACCTCTATGGATCCTTCAAATCTTCTTTGCTATATTGAAAAAGATCAAGATCTGTTTAGTGTCTCTTATACTCCATATGATTTATTTACAATTTATAATGTCAACGGAGAGTTGGTACGTTCTATAAAAGGAGAAGAGAAATTGAAGAAGAGAGAAGGATATAGCTATTTCCGGCATACTCAATTTACCCCAAATTATATATATGTAGATCATCAAAATAATGCAATCTACAAAAAGAATAACAAAGGGAAAATGCAATACGCTGGCTATAATACAATCCTTTGCTTCGATAGAGAGGGGACTTATCAAGAGACATTAGAGTCAGAACATCCTTTTGATCTTTTCTTAATTCTTCCCGATAAAAAAGAGATAATATTTTACCGTGCTAACAGCGACACCCCATTTACCTCAACACGACTATCTATATAGAATATCATACATCGTCATTCTCCCGACAATTGAAGTTAGTTCAATTGTCGGGGGTTTTCTTTATTAGACCTCAAAATATCCATGGGAAGGAAACTACAGAATATTTTGAAATTTTGCATGCTTCTTAACTCCTAACATTAGTTGCTATAACATACTGCCAACAGTGACATTCAACCTACTACTTTAGCTTATTTACAAACATAATCTATAACAACAAGTTTTCTCTCCACTGAACATCCAGTATTAAACAGAATCATTCCATACCCCAAAACTATCAAAATGAAACAACATAACCACATAAACAATTAAACTATTGTAACAATCGATATATATACATATACTTGCATTTATTAACTCTATTTAAATTAATTGCCATAAGATAATACTACTGCTCTTCCAATCATGCCTAAAAAAGCGGTGTATCCTTTCGGAAAATAATTCGACAATCACATTGGAGTTGTTTGTAAAAACAACTCCAATGTTGGTAAACAAGACGACTTTCAAACTCAATTTTATAATAATACTAACAACTGTAAAGTATCTTCAATATGAAATTTTTAAACCTACTATTGCTCTCCTTGATTATTATATCTTGCTCAACCAAGAATGATAATAAAAAACTGTACCTGTGTGACGTACAACCTAAAATTATCAAAGCAAAGCAATCTCCTTTATACGCTCTCAATCATGCTGATTTTGAACGCCCTTTTTCTATTAATAATATTGACAATAGATATCTTGTAATCACAGATGACAATGCTGTGGATAAAGGATTATATATATATGACATTAATAACTTTAACCTTATTAATCGGACAGGAAAGCTTGGAGAAGGACCTGGTGAAATATCATATTACCTTAGTCCAATAGCATATAAAGATGGTTTTTTAATGAAAGATGGTAGTAAACAGCTATTCTATTATTTTAATATTCCACAGGTTAAAACAGAATCTGACTATCTTCCGACTATAATAACAAAATATCCTAATAAAAAGCATTTCCCATTTGCACTAAAAATGATAAATGACAGTAATTATATTGGTGTAGTTGCAACCATCAGTTCTACTGGTACATTTGAAATAGATATTGCCAAAGGAAACATATTTAACGATTCGATAGAACATCTTATAGATTTACCCCAAATAATAGACAATCACAATTTACAATACTTTTTTACTGCAAGCAAAAATAGAATCGTAATGAGTTACCAATACTATAATATTTTTTCCATATATAATAATCATGGGGAAATCATTAAACACATTTATGGAAATAATAAGATTGCTAAAAATAGAATGAAAAACTATTTCAGTATTCCACAAACCGATGGTAGAGATATCTACATTCCATATAACCCTGACGATTCCAAATATAAAGATAAAAGAGGTCGTACAAGAACTAAAGGATATAATAGAATCCTTCATTTTGACATTAATGGCAATTATATCAACACCTTGAAAACCAATAAATATTTTAAGATCTGCACCATTCTTCCTACAAAGCATCAGCTACTTCTGTATAGCCCTCAAAGCGACACACCCTTTACCACTATCGATTACGCGAACCTATAATTAACAACAATGAAACCTACCAAGTTTATACTTCTCCTATGGTCTCTTGGCTCGATAGCAACCTCTTGCCATCATAAACCCAAAGTTTCTTTTATTGGAAAACAGATTCATTGCAACAGGTGGAATTTTTGGATATTTACATGCACATGCCGAAGAGGCTTCAAAAAAGCTTACTCCTTGTCCTAATGGGTGTCTGACAACAAAAGGATCATGTATGTGTGGTGAAACACACCCTTATGATGAAGCTAATTCAAAGGTGATAGTTCATCACCTTACTTTGATGCCTGAAATTGAAATGAATCCTTTCGCTAAATAACACAGTAATCACATTGGAGTTGTTTGTAACAAACAACACTAATGTTAGTAAAAAAGACGAACTTCAAACTCAATTTTATAATAATACTAACAACTGTAAAGTATCTTCAATATGAAATTTTTAAACCTACTATTGCTCTCCTTGATTATTATATCTTGCTCAACCAAGAATGATAATAAAAAACTGTACCTGTGTGATATCGATCAAAATAAAATTGCAGTAAAACAGACTCCTGTCGATATTCTAAATAAAGAGCCATTAGGTCGTCCTTTTTTTATTGACAATATAAAAGACCAATACCTTGTTATCACAGATATGGAAGCATACGACAAAGGATTATTTATCTACGACATCAACAACTTTACCCCCTTAGCTGCAACAGGGATACTTGGAGAAGGGCCTGGTGAGATTTCTTTTTATAGTGAATTAGCGCCATACAAAGATGGCATCATAATGCAAGATAACAGTAAATTATTATATTATTATTATGATTTGAACAAGGCGATACAAGACAAAAGCTATCTTCCCGAAGAAGTAGTGCAATATAAAAATAAGAAGTTATTTCCATTTCACTATGTCATGAGGTCAGATAGTACATATGTTGGAATGGTCGGACATATTACATCACATAGCACATATAGAATTGAAGTGGCGAAGGGTAATATATTTATGGATTCAATAGAACACCTTATAGATATACCACAAGAGATCGACAATCATAATCTACAGTTCTTCTTTTCGGCGAGTAACAAAAGAATATTCATAAATTATCATTACTATGACCTTTTTTCAATATATGATAATGATGGCAAAGAGATTAAACAGATCTATGGCTCTCGTAAGATACTTAAAGATGTGAGCAAGACCCATTATAACTTTGCTCAAACCGATGGCAAAGATATCTATATCCCATATAACCCTGATGTATCTAAGCACAAAGACAAAAGAGGTAGGATAAAGTCTACTGGATATAAAATGATTCTTCACTTCGATATAAATGGGAACTATATTAATACGCTCAAGACAGATGATTCTTTTGAGATCTGCACCATTCTTCCTAAAAAGCATCAGCTACTTCTGTATAGCCCCCAAAGCGACACACCCTTTACCACTATCGATTACGCGAACCTATAATTAACAACAATGAAACCTACCAAGTTTATACTTCTCCTATGGTCTTTTGGCACGATAGCAACCTCTTGCCATCATAAACCCAAAGATCCTTTTATTGGCAAACAGATTCATTTAGACAAAGAATTAAAGTTGATCTTCAACCAATTGGTGATACAAGATATTCCAGATAGCTTACAGAAGGGCAAATATCGCATTATCACCATTCATGATGCAACATGTCCTAAGTGCATATATGGAAAGCTAAACCTTGTAGACCAGGAGCTTTTTAGCAGACTTCATGGGATAGATAAGATGGATGTGATTCATATTTTAAATATTCAACCGGGTGATTCACTCTATTTTAGAAATAAGATGTATGCACAGGTAAAAGTGCAAGGGGAATTGATATGGGATAGGAACTTTATTTTTGAGGAAAGCAACGAGCTTTTTACTCCCGATGAGTCAAAGCGTGTATTTCTAGTCGATCCCCAACAACAAGATCTTAATGACTGGAGATCCATTACTAGATCCTGACTGTATTCATCGTTATAATGACATGATTGATACAATACCTGCTTTATGAGATATATAGTTAGCATATTTTTTTTATATTTATTTATAAAATATTCTTCTCCGACTTCAATAGACTCGGGAGGAACATTTTCAGGCTATAATAGGATCGAGTCAAACCATAATAGTTCCGATAGAAAAGTGCTCTAATAAACTCCAAATTAAGGTTTTATTAGAAAATAGAGGAGTGAGACCTATCTGTATCTATCGTTTGATCTCTTTCTGTGGGTGTGTTAACCCACAATGGGATACAAAGCCAGTGGTTCCAAACCAAAGAACCACCATCACATTAACCATAAAGAACGAGGATCAATCGAAGTTACAAAAGAGGTGTCTGATTAAACATAGTGGTGCATCTGTTCCAGATACACTATACATAAGATCCCAATAAATGATATAAACCATACGCAATATGAAGCAATACACGTTGTTATTTCTCACGACACTTTTAGGTCTTATGTCGTGTATGAATAAGCAGAATGAAAATATCACCACGCAAGAAGTAAAAAGAGAAGTCGCAGTACCTGTAGACGTGACTGTTCTTAAACGTCAACCATTTCATGAATCATTCTCCTATCAAGGTATAGTGCATGCTTCTAGTAAGATCACCATTTCAGCTCCTTCTAAAGGGACAATTCGTTATCTATATTCCATTGGAGCCACCATAAGCAAAGGGGCTATCATTGCAGAAGTAACGAGTCCACAAACCCTTGATCGATATGAACAAGCCAAACTACAAGTAGATAGATGTAGCTTGGAGTATAAAAACAAAATGCTTGGACTGGTAGGGATAAAAGATCAGACACTGGTACTAGAATCACAAAAGCACTCCATCGCACTGCAAGTGGGACTCTTGGAAGCCCAGAAACAGTTTGATATATGTCAAAGAGAGAAAGAGTCTTTAAAGATACGAGCCCCATTTGATGGACAGATATCTCAAGAAATAAGTCCCAACCTACAAGAGGTAGAGGTAGGGGCCAAGATCTTTGAATATATCCCTATCAAAGCCTACGAAGTGACATTTAAAATCCTTGAAAGTGATCTCCCAAAACTTCAAGAGGGAGATGCCCTTCATGTGGTTCTACTATCCACCCAAGACACACTACAAGGAGAGCTACTTCATATCACACCCAAAGTAGACGCCTACGGTTTTATCCAGCTCACAGGAAAGATTGTACCTCAGAACGAAAAGGTTATCATGGATGGGATGCATGCCATGGTAGAAGTCTATCATAACCTCCCGAATCAGATTGTACTACCCAAGAAAGCGGTACTACGTAGAGGAGGGAAACGCATTGTCTTTATTAAAAAAGGGAACGAAGCACATTGGAAATATATCGACATCATCGGAGAGAATGCCAATGCCCTGAATATATCTAAAGGAGTCGTTGAAGGAGACTCTCTTATCGTCTCGAACTGCGTAAATCTAGCCCACCACTCGGACATTGTATTAGAAGAAGTCATCGAAGTAAAATTATAGATCTCCCGATATTTATGCATAAAGAAATTGTACGCCGACCTATTGCAGTGGGAATGATCTTCTTATCGCTAACCATACTTGGTATTGTCGCTTTCCTAAAGCTTCCCATAGCCATGCTGCCCAAAGTTCATATTCCACAAATTACGGTACGGATAAATCAACCAAACGCCAGTGCATCTGTCATAGAACAACAAGCCACTACTCCTTTAAGGAGTAGTTTGATGCAACTGCCCCATCTCAAAGAGATACATAGCCAAAGCAGCGATGGTACAGGGATGATATCCTTACGCTTCTACTACGGTACCGACATCGATAGAGCATTTATTGCGACCCATGAGAAGATAGACCGTACCCTTTCTGCCTTACCCAAAGAGATGGAGCGTCCCCAAGTGATGAAGGCCAGTGTTACAGATCTTCCGACATGCTATATACAGATCTCATCCCAAAAAGGAGAAGATCACCAGTCTTTCCTCAACCTATCTAAGTTTACACAAGCTGTCGTCCTGCGCCGTTTAGAGCAGATTCCAGAAGTCGCAATGATCGACCACACTGGAATGA
Source organism: Prolixibacteraceae bacterium (assembly GCA_028377305.1). Classification (GTDB taxonomy): domain Bacteria; phylum Bacteroidota; class Bacteroidia; order Bacteroidales; family Prolixibacteraceae; genus Halosquirtibacter. The sequence continues at coordinate 61,515 of JAONJW010000006.1, forward strand.
TCTCGTCACAAATCACCATAAGACCAAAGCACAAAGCACTTGCGGCACATCAGATCACTGTAGATGAGCTCGAACTGTTTATGCAACAATCGCAGATACGCTGTAATGACCTTAGAGTGGTAGATGGGGCATACGAATTCTATATCAACTATAATGGGAGCATCCAAACGACAGAGGACCTATCTCAACTCGTCTATACCCAAAATGGTAGATCCATTCCCTTTTCTAAACTAGTAGATATCCAAGAGGAGATGAAACCTCACTATGGAGAGGTATTACAGGCTCATAGGAACGCAATATCACTTGCAGTGATCCAGAAATCCGAAGCACGATTTGAAGACCTTAAAACGTCCATAAACGACGTCATAGAAGATCTTCAAAAAGGATACCCCGAACTATCCTTTACCATTACTCGAGATCAAACTACCCTTCTTGCCTATGCCATAGAAAACCTCAAACAGAGTTTATGGATTGGTGCCCTATTGGCCATTGTGATCATGTTCTTCTTCATGAAAGACTATCGTGTCTCACTATTGATGACCCTCACCATTCCTGTGAGCCTTATCATCTGTTTTATAGGCTTCTACTTCTTAGGTATTACCATGAATCTCATCTCCATTTCAGGATTAATTCTAGGGGTAGGAATGATGATAGACAACGCCATTATTGTAATGGACAACATCACCCAACATCGAGAAAGAGGTGCCACTTTAGACCAAGCATGTATACAAGGAGCATCCGAAGTATTTAAACCCATGCTTAGCTCTGCCTTAACCACCTGTGCCGTGTTTATCCCGCTTATCTTCTTAAGCGGTATATCTGGAGCTCTATTCTACGATCAAGCTATGGCTATTACCATAGGCCTCGGCATATCCTTACTAGTCTCTGTCACCTTTTTGCCAATGGTTTATAAAATGTCATTCAAACGCAAACAGCAGATCGATTTCAAGGAGAACCGATGGGTCCAATTCTTAATCCACCTCTACGAAAAAGCGATGGTCTACTGTTTGCGACATAACAAAACCATAACCTCTATCTCCTTTGTAATGATCATTTCTGCGATGTGGTTAGGGAAAACACTACCCAAACAAGTTATGCCCACCTTAGTGCAGAATGAGATAGGAGTAAAAATATCATGGAATAGTCCCATAACACTTCAAGAAAATCGACAACGAGTAGCTCGTCTTCTCAATGCACTAACCATCAAACCTGCGATGTCTGTAAGTTATCTTGGAACACAAGACTTTGTTATGTTTCAAGGAGAACAGACAGAGGCAGGTGATGCCATGATCTATCTTTCCGCAGAAAACAGCCATCAACTTCAGTCCATCGAACAGCAGGTAAAGCAAGAAGTGTATAAACATCATCCAGAAGCTAGCATAACTTTTACTGCTTCGGAGAACTTCCTCTCCCTTTTTGTGGGGAAACAAAAAGCACCACTTCAAGCGCATTTTCTCTTAGATAATATGGAAGAGATTGCACCGTTACAAAAGCTATGGCAGAAACTTAGAACAATCAACACATTAGACTCTATTCCTGATTTAATGATGAAAGAGATCTATCAAATCGAGATCGAGACAAAAAAGATGAATGCATGGCAAATTTCACCAGAGGCAGTGGCAAAGGTGTTGAAACGAAGTTTAGGACAAGAAACCATTCTTCACCTTACTGATGGGGTAACACGCATCCCCATTGTTGTTCAAACTCCTTTGCCTCGAAGCACTAACTTTTTAACTCAAGTGGAGGTACCCAATGCCAATGGAGACAAAATCGCACTATCTCAATTTGCCAAACTTGTACCGACCCAAAGGTTAAAGCATATCGATGGGGGAACCATAGGAACATACTACCCTTTAGATATCAACAATGTGACCAACACTCATCAAGCAACTCAAACCATAGATGCCCTACATAAAGTTGTAGATCAAGTCGATCAAATAGAGCTGGTCTATGGAGGAGATATATGGGAAAGGGAAGCGATAGTAAAAGAGCTTATGGGAGTTTTTATTGTCTCTCTACTCCTACTTTACCTTATCATGGCCATACAGTTCGAATCTTTTCTTCTTCCCTTTATCGTGTTGATAGAGGTCCCTATTGACCTGTTTGGAGTGATGCTATTGTTAAAACTCTTTGGACAATCCATCAATCTGATGTCACTCATTGGAATGGTGGTTATGAGTGGAATTATCATCAACGACTCCATCCTTAAGATCGACACCATACGACAACTAATGATTCAACAGAAGATGGGGCTATACAAAGCACTCCTGATTGGAGGACAGCGTCGTTTTAAATCCATCGTCATGACAAGTCTTACAACCATTTTAGCCATGACCCCGTTCCTTTTTGGACAGGGAATAGGAAACGATTTGCAGATACCTCTAGCCATTGCAGTGATAGGAGGAATGACCCTAGGAACCTTAGTGAGTCTTTTTATCGTTCCTCTTCTATTTGTGGGGATGACTAAGCTACAACGCAACACCCAATCTTTTTCATTGAAAAGACTATAAGAAACTAACATGAAGATACGATCGACTTTTTCCATCATACTGCTGTTTGCCATCGCTGCGCTACTTGGATTGGTTTTGAGCAGCAAGATCGACCTACGCCTAGAGCCTTCGAAAACCTCCAAGAACGTCTCGGTTTCATTCTATTGGGCCAATGCGACAGCCAAATCCATAGAAACTGAAGTAACCTCAAAGCTAGAGTCCGGTTTATCCACACTCCATGGAGTAAAAAAGATTGCATCTAGAACACAAGAAGGAGGAGGTTATATCACCCTATCTCTAAAAAAAGGGACCGACCTAGAGATGTTTCAATTTGAGGCGCTATCTATCATTCGTCGTATCTATCATACTTTGCCACAAGGGGTCTCGTTTCCCAACCTCTATATTGGTGGAATGAAACAAGCCGATCCTATTGTTCGCTACCAGCTAAAAGCCCTAGCTCCAATGGAAAAAATGGTTTACCATCTCGAGAAACGCATCCTTCCACAGGTCGGTATGATTCCAGGAGTACAGTCTGTCACCTCCTATGGCAAAGAGCAACAACAATGGAACATCGTATATAACAACCACAAATGCGAACTTTTAGGCATTCAACCCCGTGATATTAAAAAGGCCATACAAAACCACTTAAAAAATAACCAAGTAGGAAATATTGAAACTTCTGATCATCATACATTACAAGTTTGGTTACGCACCCAAAACAGCTCACATAACGCTCTAGAAAACCTTCCAATCCATCTATCCAACCAACAAGTCATTGCATTAAGAAAGATCGCTGATATCTATCAAACGCCAATAGAAAAACAACAGGTGATTCGAGTGGATGGAAAACAAGTACTATCCTTCAATATCCTACCAGAAGAAGGAATAAACCAGCTGGATCTAGCCCAACGTATCTTTGACAAAGTTGAGACTCTGACATCTCAACTGCCCAAAGGATGGGAACTCGAAGTAACCCACAATGCTGCGAAGCCACTTAAGATCGCGCTTTCCACCATGATCTATCGCACTGTTTTATCTATTTTGTTACTCCTTATTTTTGTACTATGGGTAACACGTAGTGGAAGATATGTATTCTATGTGGTTATCACACTACTGGTTAATATATTCATCGCCATCGGTCTCTATTGGCTATTTAATATCGAGTTACATATGTATGCTCTTGCAGGTCTAACGATCTCTTTGGGAATGGTGATTGACAACACCATTGTGATGATCGATCATCTCAGACATAAAGGAGGTATGGGCATATTCTGGGCCATACTAGCAGCCACACTAACCACGATTGGCGCATTATCGATCGTATTCTTTCAATCCGAACAACTACAGCTAATCCTAAAAGACTTTGCTTGGGTAGTGATAATCCACCTTTCCCTATCCCTAGTGATCGCGCTGTACCTTATTCCTGCTTTGATGCAACGCTTCCCTCTTAAAGAGAAGAAAAAGGCTAAAAAGATTCACAAACAACGACGTCAAGTACGCTGGAGCCATCGTTACCTTTGGTTATTACAACAGATGCGTCACTATCGTGCCATACCGCTGCTACTAATGCTATGGGCTTTTGGAATTCCGCTCTACCTTATTCCTGAAGAGATCGACGAAAATCATACCCTAAAACCACTTTTCGATCTTACCATAGGTAGCGACTACTACCAACGTCACGGGAACACCATTGAATCAAGACTTGGTGGAACCCTTTATCAATTTCATGAAGCCATTAATAGTAGCCATGGTGATAGAAAAATGGAAGAGACCAAACTGATGGTCATATGTAAGAATCGAGAGGGTGGGACCTTTGAACAGTTAGATCAAATTGCCCGCCGCATGGAACATCACTTAGCCAAATATCATGAGATAAGAAAATTTATCACAACACTATACAACCCAGATGAATTTCAAATAGAGATCTACTTTACTCAAAAAGGAGAGAGAAGTGCTCTCCCTTTTGAGGTCAAAAGAGAGATGGATATATTTGGGGTCGTAACGGGTGGGGTCGATTGGAATATTTTTGGTGTGGGAAAAGCATACTATAATGCTCGATCTGGAAAGATCGACGATCAAGTGTTAGAACTACGTGGCTATGACTATGAAAAGCTGTATCGTTATGCACAAAAACTACAAACTCAACTACAGAAACGTCCAAGAGTAAAAGCTCCAGAGATTAAAGGAGAAACAGGATGGGGAGTGATTCTAAGAGAAGGACGGAAGCTAAAGATAGACCACCAAAAGCTTCAACAAAATGGTGTCAATCCGTCTCAACTTTATCAAGCTCTGACAGAACACACACATACCGAAAATCTCTATGTGGTCTCACCATGGATATCCACTAACCATATAGAACTGTTCTCGAATCAATATGAAAGCTACTCGATATGGGATCTTATGCACCAAAAAGTAGATGGGGCTTTTAGAACCACCTATCTCAAGGAGTTGGCACATATGGAAGAGGGGAATATTGTCTTTCCTATTCTTAAAAAAGAGCAACAATACCTTCTGTTCATCAACTTCTCTTTTAAAGGAAGCGACAAAACAATGGAACGAGTGATAGGGAACGAGATGTCTCTTCTACGACGTGAAATGCCTATGGGATTCTCTGTAGACTTCAAATACTATCATGACCGATGGTACGAAAAGGATAATGTACTACTTTGGCTTGCGATAGCGCTATTTATTATCTTTATAATATGTGCCATTCTACTTGAGTCTATCAAACAACCCCTTCAAATATTAATGGTGCTACCGCTTAGCTTCACAGGGGTATTCGTCATGTTTGGAACCTTGGAGTTCCCATGCGACTACGGTGGTTATGCCTCGTTTATCATGCTGTGTGGTATTGCTGTCAATGCAGCACTATATATTGTAAACGATCTAAATGACTTTAAAAGAAAAATGCCCCATCAAAATACTATCGTTCACTATATGAAAGCTGTGCATTACAAAATATCTCCTATCCTTTTAACCGTTCTCTCCACCGTATTAGGATTAGTGCCATTTCTTCTGTTTCAAAAAGACGAAGCCTTTTGGTACTCCTTTGCCATAGGTACTATTGGAGGTTTGGTCTTCTCTCTGATTGCAATATTCTTTTTACTACCACTTTTTCTTCTACCTAGGAAGAGAGATTAAACAAAACCATATTAATCCCAAATAGTGGATTATCAGTAGACTCGTTTATACCCACCTCACTTTAATAAATAATGCGAGGAGAGTAGTAATACCACAGATTACGGGACTATAATTTTTGAATTTCAATCATATTATCACTAAATTAAACCCACTTATTAATACTAAACGAATAAACATGAAACACACACAACAGTTAAGCAAGCTATGCCTACTCCTCTCTCTCTTCTTATTCTCTTTATCCACACACGCTCAATTGAGTGGTGGTGGTGACCTTAATCCTGATCTTAAAGCACCCCAAAAAGCACAAGAAAAGTGGATGGATCTAAGGGTAGGGCTTAGTGTTCACTGGGGACCTTCCTCTTTAGGAGGGAAAGAGATCAGCTGGTCTAGAGATCGTAAAATACCCAAAGAGACATATGATAATTACTACAAATCATTTGCTCCTACAAAGTTCAATGCAGAAGAGTGGGCTAAACTTATGACTCGTTGGGGCATCAAATATATGGCTCCGACAGCAAAACACCATGATGGTTTCTGCTTATGGTATTCTGACCATACTCCTTATGATATGGAAAATGCCAAATACAAGGTGGATATCATGAAGGAGTTATCCAAAGCCTGTAAACGCCACCACATCATGTTGGGTACTTACTACTCGAATTTAGATTGGTATCATCCTGATTGGGCTCCTTATAACTTTGGAGGACCTGGACCACTAATAAAGAAACAAGACGACAGCCCGAACCTAGAGCGCTATTTTAAATTCTTTGAGAATCAATGTCTAGAACTAATCAACAAATATGATGTCGACTTTATACAGTTTGATGGAGAGTGGGACACTACCTATACCCATGAAGTCGGATCTCGTCTGTATAGAGTGTTCCACAAAGCAAAACCAGAGATTCTTCTAAACTCTCGAATCGATATTGGACGTAGAAGTGTGGGAAAAGGAAACCATCTCTATATGGATGGACTTAAATATGCTGGAGATTTTCAAGATCGTGAAAGGCTCGTAAACCATGGCAACAACGTAACAGCATGGTTAGATCATCCTTGGCAAGCATGGGTAACTATCGACAAGAAACAGTGGTCTTATAACAAGACACCTCAACTGATGGAATCAGACGAACTGATTCGTGATATGGTAGGAGTTGTTGGAAATAATGGAAACTACATGATTAACCTAGGTCCTCGTCCAGATGGTTCTTTTGAAAAAGAACAAATTGCTTTAATGGACTCGTTAGGTAATTGGCTTCACACCTATGGAAAAGCTGTATATGGGACGCGTGGAGGCCCATTCTACCCATATAAAGGAGGAGTAAGTACTCGCAAAGGCCGGGATGCATGGCTCTTGGTTACAGATCCAACCATTACACAACTTCATCTTCCTGCACTAGACCAAAAGCTTCTCTCTGCAAAAGTTTACGGAACCAAACAGAAAGTGACATGGACCAAAGAGAACGACCAGTGGGTGTTTGATCTATCAAATATTGAAGATATGGGGCCAGTAAGAGTCGTTGCTTTACATTTTAAAAACAAGGTGCAGCTATCTGCAATAAAGAAAGTGTTAAGCACCTATGAAATAGAGGGGGCTACAAAGCTTACAAAAGAAGTTACGGTGAAATACTCTTCTATTTCTGATGCTATAGAAGCACCTATTCAACTAGAAAAATTGCTAGGAGATGCAACCATACGTGACTTCTCTTTCGAATCGACGCCTGAGAAAAAACCATCCATTGAACTAGACTTACAAAAAGAACGTAAGGTCTATGGAATAGAGATTCACCGCAGAATATTAAAGCTAAATCCAGATATGAAGCAACTTCAAGTATCCATCTCGAACGATGGAAAAACATGGGAAACCATCTGGAAAGCAAAGAAACTCAGAGAGAAGTGGGATGTCCCATTTAGCATTACCGATATGGGAGCCACCATACAAGGCAGATCCGTTAGATATATCCGTATCGAATTAGACGCAAATAAACCAACAACACTATCCTTTAGCAAACTATCTATCTACACCAAATAGCACATGATAATATATTGGAGTATATAGCCTTATAGGGCATATACTCCAATTATAACATCTTTTACTCAGGCGAAATAGCAATCATTAACTTATTATCCTGCGTATATGCAATATACTCTTTCCCCATATATTTGAAATAATGTGGTAGAATCGCTTCATGCTCTGGCACAATCTTCTCAATCTTTTTTGCCTCCAGATCAAAACGCCAAATACAAGCCAAATCGAAAGCAGAATTATCAAAATAAAGAACCTTGGAGTCATCACTCCAACTCATTCCTCCAAATATAGCGTCTGTCTTCTCATGTTCCGATGGGAAATATGGCTTAATCTTAAAATCTCCTTTTAAATAATCCGTATCATAGGAGTCTGCACCATAAGTTACCAATTGAGATATTATCTTTTCACAGGGTTCATCATATACCACATAAATATCAGTACTCTCTTTAGCCGTCCATGCGATCTTATGCCTATCCGGGGATTGTGTAAATCTTATATACATATCCAAAGCCGAGGATCTATACTCCAATGGATCAACACGTTCTGACACCTCCTCTGGTTGAGCTTTCGATCCGGGGACATACATCTTCTCTAAAATATTGAAATAGTCATATTCTTTTTTATCATGGGCTTTACCATATATGAGTTGTTGATAATACAATTTACCATCTCTTACTTTAAACATACCATAATGATTATGCTGAACGTCATCACCATAAAGCTCATATAAATATTCATAATCGAATTCATCTATAATGAACACATTCCCATCTTGATCCAGCTCATAAACCTTCGCATTCTTATTCCCCTCTCTCATCGTCTTAGGGTTAGCCACTCCAACAAAATAGAAGAACAGACTGTCATTATGAATCAATGAGGTGGCATGATATAGTCGCTCCGATTGATCTGCTGAGGCATAAATACTACCTCGTTTCCATGGAGAGGAAGAGTACTCTTGCTCATATTCTTCTTCATCCTCATCCTCATATTCTTCAACCAAATCTATTGTCAATGTATCATCTACAATAAACGGTTTCGCTACTTCCGGAATCGTGCGGTAAGTAAACAATCCGTTTAAAAGATGAAAACTTCTCGGATTGTAAATATTTTCATATATATCTAGATTATCTTTTATCACACAGGTATTAATACCTGTGAAATCAGAAAGCGACGAGTTATAGAAAATACATATAGACTTCACTTGCCGCAATTGATTTAGCGAACGAAGGTCTTTTAATGACTCATTCTCGTAGACCCATAATTCGCCTTTGATATAACTGAGGTTATCCAACCCTTCTAAGCTCACTAGGTTGCGATGATTCTTAATAAAGAGATTGCCTTTATCCACACGGACCAAATTATTCAAAAATCGTAGATCATTTACTTTTGAATCAATAAAGATCATTTTGCCCACGCGGCTAATACTTTGGAATGCATTCAACTGCTCTAAGGAACTACATTCGATTAGAGAAAGGCTCGGCACATAAGCAATTTCATTAAATCCAGTGATGGTTCTGAGCTTTGGATTTTTAATGATTGAAATACTATCACTAACTTCATTCAATGATCTGAAAGCATCTATAGACTCAAGATTCTCATTCTCTCCTATAGCTAAAGTATTCAGTTGTAAAAGCCCATTAAAGCCTTCAACACTTTGAAGAGATGCATTGGATTGTACTTTCAGGATTACAGCTTCTTTAAGGCGATTCGACCCTTTAAGTTCGGTCATCACTGAATTATGTTGAAAAACAATATCTCCTCCACAAAGCTCTAAGCTATCGGTAATTTCTACCCTGTCCAAGAGTTTATTCTTAGTTATTAGTATATCCTCTCCAACCGTGTTTAACTGATTGAATCCTGCGAACTGAATCAATTCATCATTGTTCTTTACAACCAAATCCTTTTCAATAACCTTAAGGCTAGGAAAGCCACAAATCTCTTTTAAATGACGATTCCCATATATTTCTAACGCTCCTGCCACCTTGGTTAGACCGTCAAAACCTTTAAGACTTGTCAAGGCTGGGTTATAAGTAACCTTCATAAACCCATCAATCTCTTTGACGCTCTCAAACCCCACGAAACTCTCCAACGAAGCATTCTCTTCCACATAGAGGTTTGCATGCAACTTATCGCTTGTCTCTATTCCAGATAGATCTTTTAACTGAGCATTCTTATATATGGTAATAGTGTTATGGCAAACACCAAAATTAAGTCCTGTTAAATGTGATAAATTAGAGTTATTATTTAGTTCTATAGATCCTCCTATATACTTCACATTCTCCAAACCATGAAGATCTTGCAATGCATCATTGCCTTTGAGAATTAAATCAGACGTGATATTAACAACAGAATCTAAACCCTGTAAATTAGACAACAGATCATTCTCAATTACTTTCAGCCCTCCTATCTTGGTCAACAAAGAGAGGCTCTCAATACTTTGTAATGTTTCGTTACCACGAATAGACAATTGATCTCCAACAACCTCTAATTTTTCTAATCCATATAAACTTGACAATGAGGAGTTGCCCTCAAAAATAGCGGAAGAACCGACATAAGACAAATTCTTTAAACCCTCTAAGTTTATCAAAGCATCATTATTATAAATCTCGATGCCTTTGTAGAGAAGCGTAACCTTCTCAAACCCATCGAGGTTCTCAAGCTTCATATTATTTCGAATGACAACACTTTTGACCTCTCTCAGATTAGATATCCCCTTGATACTTTCCAAATTATTATTCTGCGAAATCTCTAAAGCTCCTTCTATCCGTCTAAGACGCTTTAATCCTTTGAGGCTTTGCAAATTCAGATTACGTCTCTTAATTTGATTTTTAACACCTTTAGCCTCACCAATAATTAAATTACCCCTTACCAGTTCCAAACGTGATAATAGGTGCAAATCTTTTATGATCGTTCCATTGATAAAGACATTTCCAATCACCGTAGTATATTTACCTTGATGAAACTCTTCAAGTTGATTTGCTTTTAAATCTCCTTTCCACTCTTTTGATTTCGCTTCAGTTGTAACAAAAAATGAAACGACAAAAAATAACACTATAATTTTATACATAAGTATTAGTTAGTTTATAAATACCGTCTATAAGAAAGCAACTCAAACCATATCATTCAATTAAAAACTTATTGATAAGAGGCACCACAAAGTACTCTTCCAATCATAAGAGATTAACACTTGACAGAACAACCGTAGATCAAGCTATTGTGATATACAATAAAAGAGAAATGTCCCTAAACTTCACTCTCCAACCAGATCTGTCATTCCCGATTAAACACACCGACTAACAATATTTCTCTGTTGATTATTCATAGGTCTACTCTTCCATATCATAACAACAAGAGCTGATCATTCTGAATCGATTCCATGAATCAAATCATGAATACTAGGATTATCTCCAATCATGTGAGTCTCATCTACATGTTTTAATGCAACAAAACCTTGAACCGTCTTTAATTTGGGGTTTAATGTAAACCAAATATACTTAGCCTCTCTCAACGATCTGCAGAGGTTCACTTCTACCAGGCTTTCATTTTTATGTATGTTCAAGCATCCAATTTTATCTATCCCATGAAATCCATCCACCAAAGACAATTTAGTATTTTCCTGAATCTCTATCTTCTCTAGGATATCTAAACCATTAAACCCAACAATCTCATGTAGTTCAGCGTTATTGCTAATATCTATCAAACCAGTATGACATTTTAACGAAGACGGAAACATTATTCGTTTTAATGACTTATTCCAAGCTATAACGATACGTTCTCCTTTCACCTCTTCCAATTGAGAAAAACATTCTACACTTTCTAATGAATCATTATCATACACGAAGAATTCTGAATTAAGTTTAGTTACATTAGCTAAAGCACTAATTTCCTTCAGTTGTTTATTCCCTCCAATATAGAAATCCCCTTCTACGACACTAAGGTTGTTCAATCCCTCCAAGTTTTTCAGCTCTTTATTGAGGTTAATGGAAAGCTCCCCTCCCACTCTGTGTAGTCCTTGAAGACCTTCGAGCGTTTCTAGACCATGATTGCTATTTATCCGAATAGATCCCTTCACATCTCCTGAAACTACGACCCCATTTAAATCTTTTAAAGTATGGTTATCAGTCAAATAAAATTCTCCTTGTACAGCACCAATATTTAAGCCACGAAGAGATTCAAGGCCTTGATTATCTAGAATATTGATCTCATCACGCACATACTTAAGGCTATCAAGACCTCGCAGATCTACTAATCTCTGATTGCTATGTATTACAACACTACCACATAAAGAATCTAGATTTTCTAACCCACATAAGTGTTCTAACCTAGAGTTGTTCTCGATTAGTAGTTTCTTTCCAATGGTAGACAAGTGAGACAAGCTCCTTATTTCTATAAGGTTTTTATTCTCAGTAATGTATAGCCAATCACCGATAAACTCAAGCTCTTCTAGTCCTCTCAAACGATGTAAAGAAGAATTATTACTCACATGAACAGTTTCCTCAACACGCCTTAATCTTCTTAGCCCCTTAATATTTTTCAAGACTTTATTGTTGATTATATTGAGATCCCCATTT
>JAONJW010000060.1 GCA_028377305.1 Prolixibacteraceae bacterium
TCTAATTCTTTACTCCTGTACAATTTCACTTTTTTCATCCACATCATCCCCTTGACCAAGTACTGGTTTCTCCCTGACCAAAGCCTGACTTAACCCTGCATTATTCCGCCCTTTGTTCGCCCTTCAGTTGCCCTTTCTTCGCCAATATCCGGCGTAGGGTGGAGGATGGGTAAACGAAGGGCAACTGAAGTGCAGATTTGATCAGGGTTAAGTCAGGCATTGGTCAGTGTTAATCCTATGTTTGACTCCTATTTCTCTCTAGAAAGCGTAGAATACTGCAATGTGTAGACAATTTGATCTAAAGGGTGGTGGTAGTTTGTCAGGCCCATTTATTCGCTACTATCTGTTTGCAAGATGGTTGCATTTGTGCAGAAAAGCTCGGTGCTGGACTCTTTGCTCTCTACTGCATTTTACCTTTTGAGGAGAAGATGTATCATCCTTGCTCTTTTTCATGGTCCAATTGAGATATTTATATGCATTTTACGACAAAAGCATACCGATTGTAGAAACCTTTTGCGTTATCAGTTCGGTTGATATATTTTCAGGAAACAGTAAGCTTATAGACGTTCTTTGACATGATCAAATATGGGGGATATTGCCACGGATCTTATATTGAGCTTGCTGCACGGTGTGCCGAGCGGGAGTATGGTGATCCCAGCGTTTGATTCGGACGGATTTTAAAACAGAAGCCCAAAGGCACAAAGACGCGAAGAAAAAAATAGCCACGGATTTAACGGATCGGACGGATTCTCACGGATTTTTTTTATTTGAGGAGTAGCTGCGACGGGATCCTGTGTTCAAGAAAAGTGCCACGATGAATATAGTGTCCTGAATTGTCATGATATAACAAAAGCATAGAAGTGACTCTATGCTTTTGTTGTTGTTCTCCGAAGAATGGATTAATACTCTTTGGTGTAGTAGATTTTAGGAAGGAATCGATTTAACACTCTTTGATAGGCCATTGGAGTATAAATGCCTAAAGTGATGATGGTAACCAACATTTGTCCGATAATATAGAAGCCATCATCAAATATATCGAGATCCTCAGAAAATGTAATTCGGTGTTTGTCGCTTCTTGCTTCAAGGTCTCGTATATATGTTTTGAGTATCCATATCCCCATGAATATTGATCCTAACCCTAAAGTTATAGACGATACTACAAGCCATAGTAGCATGAATGGAATGTAGGTGCTGTAGTGATCCTTAAAACCTAGTTTGTAATTGCCATAACCAATTCTTGCATACCAGTGGATTAGATAAGTAGTGGTTATAAGTATCAGTGAGACTGTTATAAGTAGGGCAATCATTTCTTGCACTTCTCCAGATAGGTCAAATGGGAATGGAATATAAATGCCAAACCATATGATGGCCATGAATCCGTAAATTGATCCAAGGATAATAAATACAAATATGATCATTGCCTTGATGCCACCTTGAAATTGAAATGGTTGTCCCTTATAGCTTATGTTTGCTACAATATACTCGTACTTTTTCTTCATGAATAGAGGGAGTGCTAAACCAAAGGTGATCATATTTAAAACACCATAGATAAGTGTTATCTTCAGAAACTCTTTCAATTCACCATGGAATTCTAATTTTTCCTCGTTAATCTTTATCCCATTCGTAATACCTTTGAACATTCGAAATGAGAAGAAAGATATGCAGAGCCAGAATATGATTCTAATAATTTGTGCGACAAAGGTCGATAGATAGGTGTTCGAAATAGATGCAATAAAAGGTGTGTATGTAACGCTTATGGATATGATTACAAGAATCATTGGTAGGATACAATTCTTCAGAGAAATGTTGGCTGTAAAGTTGTTTTTCATTGTAAATATTAATTGTTGTATAATAAAAGCAAATTTATGTAAAAAATAATAATAAGCAATTATGTAAGTGTTTTTAAATGAAGAACGATTGCTATTTGTGTCGCACACGGATTAAGGTTAACCACGAAGAGATGATGTTGTCTAGGGTGGAATAATAAAAGCATAGATTAATTCTATGCTTTTATTATTCATTGGTTTATTTACGGATTAAGCTTCTTTGGTATAAGCAATCTTTGGAATAAGGCGATTGTAAATATTTTGATAAGCAAAAGGCATGAAGATTCCAAGGGTGATTATAGTTAGGAGAGTTTGACCGAATAGGTAAAATCCATCTTTTTTGATTTGGAACTCTTCCGAGAAGGTGATTGTTTTTTCCTGACTTGTTGCTTCTAGATCGTTGATATACTTCTTGGCAATCCAAAGATTAAGGAAAGGAGAAGCTAGTCCTAAAGAGAATATTGTTCCAAAGATCGTTGCCACCCAAGGAGTAATATAACTGTAGAATGTTGATTTGAAGTGTAGGTTATAGCCTTTGTAGCTAATGTTAACATACCAATGGTATATGTATGCGCTAGTAAAGCATATGAAAAGAAGTAGGATAGGATAAATAACAGCAAAGAGGATCAAAGGAGATTGAGTTGTTTGCATAGGGAATAGACCACTGACAGTTATTCCTATAATGATAGCAATGTAAGCGATAATGAATATGGCCATGAATATTACCATTGCTCTACTTTTTCCTTTAAACTGGAAGGACTCATTTTTAAGAGTCGTGTTGTCAACCATAAAGCTATGAGCTTTTTTAATTAAGACAGGTGTCGCCATTCCTATGGTGATGATGGATAATAGAGAGTATCCAATGTGGATTAAAATGAATTTCCAAAGTGACCCATTAAATTTCAGTGGCTCATTCTCAATAGATATTCCATTGAGAATACCTTTTGTCGTCATAAAAGAGAAAATTAGTAACGATGCAAAGAATCCTATAAAAGAAGGGAGAGCAAGGTGTTTGTATGGACTTGTCGGAACAATGGTAAAGATTAGCATCGCGTAGGCTATGATGACAAAGATCAAAGGGATAAGGCTCTTTGTAAGATTGATGTTTGCTGATAAGTTGTTTTTCATAATATAAGATCAATTGATATTTTTTAACTAGTTACAATATCGGAATTATTTATGCAACCAATGTGCAGAACAAATATTTATTTGTTTAATCTGATCTCTTCATTAGATGTTCTCATGGATATCCAGGCTTTTGGGGGAGGGAAAAGGGGTGGAGATCAATCTATATGGTCGGATAGAGATGTTCGGAGGGGTGGTTTTGATTGGTCTAGGAGCGAAGATTTTGACTACCCATTCATATTTTGTTGGGTGAATAGGTAGTTTTTTGCGACCTTTGTATTTTGAGAATATAAATATAAGATAGATATGATTGGTCAGTTACCTAAAATTAAGCATACCGATAGTGGTAATTTTTTCTTGTTGGCAGGTCCTTGTGCTGTGGAGAGCGAATCTTTAGCAATGCAAGTTGCGGAGAAGATGGTAGAGATTACCAATAAACTACGCATACCTTATGTATTTAAGGGGTCGTTTAAGAAAGCCAACCGTTCACGTTTGGATAGCTTTACAGGTATTGGAGATGAAAAGGCGTTGAAGATTCTTCGTAAAGTGAGTGAGACTTTCGATATTCCAACGGTAACCGATATACATACTGAAGCAGATGCAGAGATGGCTGCAGCTTATGTTGATATACTTCAAATTCCTGCTTTTTTATGTCGTCAGACCGATCTATTGGTTGCAGCGGCAAAGACTGGTAGAATGGTTAACATCAAGAAGGGGCAATTTCTTGCAGCAGGTTCGATGAAGTTTGCTGTGCAGAAGATTCGAGAGATGGATAATCCCAATGTGATGCTGACAGAAAGAGGATCGATGTTTGGTTACCAAGATATGATTATTGATTATCGTGGTATCCCAGAGATGCAGAAGAATGCTTGTCCTGTGGTATTGGATATAACTCATTCTTTACAGCAACCTAATCAAACTAGTGGTGTCACAGGTGGAAAGCCACAATTAATCGAAACTGTGGCAAAAGCGGGTATTGCCGTAGGCTGTGATGGACTGTTTATTGAAACACATCCAGATCCTGCTAATGCGCTTTCTGATGGTGCTAATATGTTGCATTTGGAAAAAATGGAGGGATTGCTAACCAAATTGGTTCGTCTGCATGAAGTGACGCGACAGTTTTAATGCACCCATTAACTATATGTACATTTAGAGACTACTCAATGATGAGTAGTCTCTTTTTTTACTTATTACTTGAAGATAGAGTTTAATGCTATGTTGATTATAATGATGCAAAGAGTGATTCTTGTTTTGAATTATTCTTTTCCCTTTCAGTTTTTAGACCTAAAAAGATAGAAAGGGTAGAGTTGCTTGGGTTCATTACAAACGTTTGAGAGGGAGAGTAAATATGTGTTTGAGGTGTTGCTTTTATGACTTTTGTTAGGTGTAAAAGAGTATGAATAGTCTATTTTTATTGTACGCGTTAATATTTAGGATAAAAATCTGTATTTTGCTTTGTGTTGTATAATATGTTGTTCTAATCTATTGTTTAATAGATTTGTATGGAGGGTGTTTTGATGTATTGTTATACAAGATGTGAAATTATTTCACGTTGACTAATTTACTGAAAATGGAGTGTTTTGCTTTCAAATTGAAAATTAAATAGGTTTGATGTGGTGTTTTTGTAATGATTTGATGATTAAATGGGGTGTTTTAAGTGTTATGTTTAACAAAGTTAAATAAATGTTAATAAATGACATTGTGTTGGGAAACCCACAAATTAATTTGTTTATTCGAACTGTTGTTGAGAAATAAAATTAATATGATTTAGGCCAAAAAAATGGTTTAAACATTTCGCTTTAGAGTTTGTTGTTGTTTGGGAAGATTTGGTGTCTCTTTTGTTTGTATAATTGAAGGGAAAAAAGAATCATTTCATCGATGTCTTCAATATGTAGAGTCGTCGATGAAGTTACACAGATTAAGTAGAAAAAATTAATCCCAAAATATTTGTTTTATTATGGACAATAAACTTCAACACTTGACGGATAAGTTATATCAAGAAGGTGTACAAAAGGGAAAGGAGGCAGCAGACGAGGTTCTTGCAAATGCAAAGAAAGAAGCTGCTGACGTTATCAGTAATGCAAAGAAAGAGGCATCTGATATTGTAGCTAAGGCCCAGAAACAAGCTACAGATTTAAAAGAGACTACTATCTCTGATCTACAAATGGCTTCAAATCAAGCCAAAGAGCGTCTTAAGTCGGAGATTATTTCGATTGTGGATGGCAAAGTAGTATCGGAGCCTGTTACTTCAGCGATGATGGATGTTACTTTTATTCAAAAAGTGATTGAGTCATTAATTCAAAATTGGTCCAACGATCAAGCCATGGAGATAAGTGTGCCAGAAGCGATGTTTGCTGAACTAGAAACGAAGTTGTCTGTTTCAGTTAAAGATTCGTTAGAGAAAGGCTTTTCTGTTAAGCCTAGTGGTACATTAACTAATGGTTTTGAGATGGCTCCTGCTTCTGGAGGATTTAAGATGCGTTTTACGGACTCTGATTTTGATGCATATTTTCAAGAGCAGTTGCGTCCTAAGGTCGTAGAATTGTTATTCGAGAATAAATAATCGGGGAGGTTGTTATGAGCAATTATTACAGTTTTGTAGCAGGATTGCCCGAGATACAACTCCTGGATGCTAAGGCATATCATACCACATTTTCTATAAAAGAGTCGCTTCTTGAAACGGTCTATGAAAAAGATTGGCACCTGTTGTCATTTTATTATGGGAAGTTCGATAATCACAATCTACTCATAACATTAGACCTTGTAAAGGGAGAGTGGGATGAGCGAGGGAATTATTCGGAAGCGGAGATGAAGGAGATGCTTACAGGATTTCAGGAAGAGGATGATCCTCGAACGATTCAGATGCCTAGTTGGTTTCGGCGTTTTATTCCAGCATTTCAAACAAATGAGGCGTTGTTTCAAAATATGTCGTGGGAAGATCAACTGGCTACGGTATATTATGAGGCAGGGATGAAGTGTTCGAATCGTTATATTGCTGATTGGTTTGAGTTTAAGTATCAAGTTCGCAATATGATGACTGCAATACAGTGTCGTAAGTTTGAGATGGATCGAGCTATCTATGTGTTAGGAGAGGATGAGTTCTCAATGAAATTGAAGACAAGTAATGCAAAAGATTTTAGTGTTGCGGTCGAATTTCCTTATGTTTCCCAGGTTCAAAAGATCATGGATATGCCAAATTTCTACGATAGAGAGAAAGCATTAGATGCGTTGTATTGGAACTATATTGAGGAGAATACGTTCTTCTTCTATTTTAGTTTGGAGAAGATCTTTGGATATCTTATTCAGTTGGAAGTCATCGAAAGGTGGAGTCAGTTGAATGAGGAAGAAGGTATGGCAGTATTTAGAGAGTTTGTTAATCAGTTAAAGTCATCTTTCCAATTTGAAGATGAGTTTTCATTAAAACGCTAATTTAAGCATGTCAACAAAAGGTATAGTAAGAGGTATTATTGCCAACTTGGTTATTGTGGAGGCTGATGGTCCTGTTTCGCAGAACGAGATATGCTATCTACATACAGGAGGCACCAAGCTAATGGCTGAGGTGATCAAGGTGACTGGTAAGGATGCTTATGTCCAGGTGTTTGAGAGTACTCGAGGATTAAAGATTAATGATACAGTGATTTTTGATGGTCACATGTTGGAAGTTACTTTAGGTCCAGGTATTCTATCAAGAAATTATGATGGACTACAAAATGATTTAGATAAGATGGATGGTGTTTTCCTTCAACGTGGAGACTACACTTATCCTTTAGATAATGATAAATTATGGGACTTTAAGCCACTTGCAAAAGTTGGTGATTCTGTTCAAGCTGCCTCATGGCTTGGAGAGGTGGATGAGAATGGTCAACCACACAAAATTATGGTCCCATTTGTTATGGAGGAAAGCTACACCGTGAAGACTTTGGTGGCAGCTGGCCAGTATCGTATCCATGACACAATTGCTGAGGTGGAAGATGGACAAGGTAAGATGCATACGATCACTATGGTTCAGAAATGGCCAGTGAAGAAAGCAATCAAAGCCTATAAGGAGAAGCCACGTCCATTTAAACTATTAGAGACAGGGGTTCGTATTATAGATACGATCAATCCGATAGTAGAAGGAGGAACTGGATTTATACCAGGACCTTTTGGTACAGGTAAAACGGTACTTCAGCATGCGATATCAAAACAGGCAGAGGCCGATATTGTAATTATTGCTGCTTGTGGAGAGCGAGCGAATGAGGTGGTGGAGATTTTTACTGAATTCCCTGAGTTGGATGACCCACATACTGGTCGTAAGTTGATGGAGCGTACTACCATTATTGCGAACACTTCAAATATGCCAGTAGCGTCACGTGAGGCATCTGTTTATACTGCAATGACTATTGGGGAGTATTATCGATCACAAGGTTTAAGGGTCTTGTTGATGGCGGATTCGACTTCTCGTTGGGCACAGGCTTTGAGGGAGATGTCAAACCGTTTGGAGGAACTTCCAGGACAGGATGCTTTCCCAATGGATCTATCAGCTATCATTGCGAATTTCTATGCTCGTGCAGGGTATGTATATCTAAATAGTGGGGATGTCGGTTCGATCACATTTATTGGAACAGTATCTCCAGCAGGGGGTAACTTGAAAGAGCCTGTTACAGAGTCGACAAAGAAAGCCGCACGTTGTTTCTATGCACTACAACAGAGTCGTGCCGATAGTAAACGTTATCCGGCGGTTAATCCTATTGATTCTTATTCTAAGTATTTAGAGTATCCTGAATTTGAGTCTTATATTCAAGATCGAATTGGTGATGGATGGATCCCAATGATCAATGAGGTAAAGATAATTCTTCAGAGAGGCCTAGAGGTGAGCGAGCAGATCAATATTCTTGGTGATGATGGTGTGCCTGTAGATTATCACGTTACTTTTATGAAGTCAGAGATGATTGATTTTGTGATTTTACAGCAAGATGCTTTTGATGCGATCGATATGATGACTCCTATTCAACGTCAAGAGTATATGTTGAATAAGGTGATGGATATTGTTCACACAGACTTTAAGTTCGATTCGTTTACAGAGGTGTCTGTTTACTTTAAACGTTTGATTAATGTGATGCGTCAGATGAACTATTCAGAGTTTGAATCAGATAAGTTTAAAAACTTCGAGAAGGAGTTGTCTGATTTGATTGCTGAAAGAGCTGTGTCGTAAATCGTTGCATGAGTTTTAAATCTTAAAAAAAAGAGTGAAATGGCAACAAAAGCTTTTCAAAAAATATATACTAAGATTACTGCTATTACCAAAGCTACGATTACATTGAAAGCCGATGGGGTTGGATATGATGAGTTGGCGACGGTAAATGGGCGATTGGCTCAGGTAGTAAAAATGATGAGAGATGATGTGACGTTGCAGGTGTTTGGTGGTACGGATGGTATTCCCACTAATGCGGAAGTTACATTCCTAGGTAAATCTCCGACATTGAAAGTAAGTGACCAGTTAGCAGGTCGTTTCTTTAATGCTTTTGGTGATCCAATTGATGGAGGACCAGCAATAGAAGGATCAGAGGTCGCAATTGGTGGACCTTCTGTGAACCCAGTACGACGTAAGCAGCCATCAGAATTGATTGCGACAGGTATTGCAGGTATTGACTTGAACAATACATTGGTTTCTGGACAAAAGATTCCATTCTTTGCCGATCCCGATCAACCTTTTAACCAAGTGATGGCTAATGTGGCATTGCGAGCTAAGGCCGATAAAATTATCTTGGGAGGTATGGGGCTGACTAATGACGACTACTTGTATTTCCGTAATGTTTTTGAAAATGCAGGAGCATTGAATCGCATTATCTCGTTTGTAAATACAACGGAGAATCCACCTGTAGAGCGTCTTTTGGTTCCAGATATGTCTTTGACTGCGGCGGAGTATTTTGCTGTAGAAAAGAATGAGAATGTTTTGGTTCTATTGACAGATATGACGCTTTATGCAGATGCTTTGTCTATTGTATCAAATCGTATGGATCAGATACCTTCGAAAGATAGTATGCCAGGTTCTTTATATTCTGATTTGGCTAAGATTTATGAGAAGGCAGTGCAGTTTCCTGAGGGTGGTTCGATCACTATTATTGCAGTAACTACTTTGGCCGGTGGAGATATTACGCATGCAATTCCTGATAACACGGGTTATATTACAGAGGGACAGCTGTTCTTGCGAAAAGATTCAGATATTGGTAAAGTGATTGTGGATCCTTTCCGTTCATTATCTCGTTTGAAGCAGTTAGTGGCAGGTAAGAAGACTCGTGAAGATCATCCTCCAGTGATGAATACTGCGGTTCGCCTTTTTGCAGATGCAGCCAATGCAAAGACTAAAATGGAGAATGGTTTTGATCTGAGTGATTATGATGAAAGAACTTTGGCTTTTGCGAAGGAGTATTCGAATGATTTACTAGCAATCGATGTGAATATTAATACCACAGAGATGTTAGATAAAGGTTGGGATCTGTTTGGTCGTCACTTTACAAAAGATGAGGTGGCCATAAAACAAGAGATGGTCGATAAATACTGGCCAAAGGCTTAAGAGAGATTTTTCATCGGTTGTTTACCTTAAAAAAAGAACATTGTGGCTATAAATTTTCAATATAATAAAACTTCGCTTCAAAAGTTAGAGAAGGACCTTAAGATTCGTGAGCGTTCGTTGCCTACAATCAAAAGTAAGGAGTCGGCTCTACGAGTAGAGGTGAAGCGGGCCAAAGATGAGGTGAAGCGACTTGACCAACAGTTAGAGGCTGCTATGAAATCGTATGATAGTATGGTGGCATTGTGGGGAGAGTTTGATACTTCGCTGATTCATGTTCGTGATGTTCGAATGTCGGTGAAAAAGATTGCAGGGGTGATGACTCCTGTCTTAGATGGTGTAGATTTTGAGATTACACCATTTAGCCTATTCAGTACTCCATTATGGTTCTTAGATGGTATGGAATTGATTAAAGAGTTGGCACAAGTAGGGATTGAGCGTGAATTTTTTGCTCGAAAGATGGAACTACTTGAATATGCTCGTAAAAAAACCACGCAGAAGGTAAACCTTTTTGAGAAGGTGCAGATTCCTGGATATGCGGATGCCATTCGTAAGATTAAGCGTTTTATGGAGGATGAGGAAAATCTTTCAAAGTCGGCACAGAAAATCGTGAAGTCGCGTCAACAAAATATAGAGGAGGATACGTTATGATTGTAAAGATGAAGAAATTTTCGTTCCTTCTTTTTCATAAAGAATATGAATCGTTTTTAGAACAGCTTCGTTCTGTAGGATTGGTCCATATCAATGAAAAAGAGGGGGAAGTGGAAGATCCGCAATTTGACGAGATCATTCGAGAGTTGTCGCGGATAGATGCCTTAGTTAAAGAGTTTGTAAAACTCAAAGGAGAGAGTGATACACTAGATATAAAAGGTGTAAAAAAATATAAGAGTGCAGTGTCTGTGATAGAGGCTTATCAAAAGCTTTTGGAAGAGAAAGATGCACTTGTTGTTAAACAACAGCAGTTAGAGAAGTACAAAGAGGTCTGGTCTCCTTGGGGTGATTTCGATCTATCTAAACTAGATAAGATTCAAGAAGCAGGTTGGGATATTGGCTTTTATTCATGTAGTGAACGTGATTGGAGTCCATCATGGTTGGAGCAGTATGATATTTTAGAGATTGCTCGTCATGGGGTGAACCGATTCTTTGTGATTGTTTCTGCAGTGAATGATGCAGTTGAAATAGAAGCAGACAAAGTGGAGCTTCCTCCAATATCATTTACTCAATGTGTTTCTGAGGTATCACAAATAGAGAAGAAGTTGGCCGTGAATTCGGACAAGCTTCAACAGCTGACTACTGTTGGATTACCACTATTAGAGGCGTATCAGTTGGAGACGCAGGATAAAGTGAATTTTGCATCTGTACATTTGACAGGTGATAAGGTCGCAGATAATCACGTATACCTGCTGGAAGGATATGCCCCTGTAGAGCAGGTTGCTGAAGTAAAAACTTTCTTAGATTCAGAGCAGATTTATTATCAAGAGAGTGATCCTTCGTTTGAAGAACGGGTTCCAATTAAATTGAAGAATAATCGATTTGTACGGTTGTTTGAAATGATTGGAGATCTTTACTCTTTACCTAAGTATGGGGAGTTGGATTTAACACCTTACTTTGCACCATTCTATTTGCTGTTCTTTGGCTTTTGTTTGGGAGATGCTGGTTATGGATTGCTGTTAATGATTATGGGGTTTGTTTTTGCTCCAAGAACAGAGGGAACAACCAAGAGCGCCATGAACTTGTTTAAATGGTTGGGGCTTTCTACAATCTTTTTTGGATTGTTGGGCGGAACTTTGTTTGGAATAAATCTGTATGATGAAGGTTGGGGTTTCTATGGGAATCTGAATCAAGCATTGGATGCACAAGGAAAAACAATGAATGACCATTTATTTAACCTAGCACTTATTTTAGGTGTGGTTCAAGTTTTATTTGGTATGATTGTTAAGGCAATTAATGAATCGAAGCAGTTTGGAATTAGGTACGCAGTAGGTACTATGGGATGGCTTACTCTATTTTTTGGTATTCTTGGAACACTTGTTCTTGGTAGCTTTGATGTAAGTGAAACTGTCATAGAGTATGTACGATATGGTGTGCTTGGAGTATGGTTCTTTGCAGCACTGTTATTTAATAATCCTGACCGTTCAATGTTTGCAAATCTAGGAGCAGGAGTATGGGATAGTTATAATATGGCAACAGGAATGAT
This sequence comes from Prolixibacteraceae bacterium, assembly GCA_028377305.1. Lineage (GTDB taxonomy): Bacteria > Bacteroidota > Bacteroidia > Bacteroidales > Prolixibacteraceae > Halosquirtibacter. Next base: position 11,702 of record JAONJW010000060.1, read on the forward strand.
GGGAGATATTTTATCTTACATTCGTTTATTTGCTTTAGGTATCTCTTCGTCTATTCTAGGATTCGTATTTAATACCTTGGCTGTTCAGTTTGCGCCTGAGAATATTATCGGAAAGATTATTGTGATGACCGTAATCTTGGTTATAGGTCATGGATTGAATCTATTTATGGGAGTTCTAGGGTCTTTTGTACACCCTGTGAGATTGACCTTTGTCGAATTCTATAAAAATGCAGGCTTTACTGGTGGCGGAGTAAAATATAACCCATTCCACAAGAGAGCTGATAAGTAAATATTAAGTAAATAAAAAATAAACTATAAAATAAATTTTATCATGGAACCAATTACATTAGCGTATATCGGAGTTGGATTAATGTTGGCACTTTCAGGAATTGGTAGTGCTTATGGTGTAACAATCGGAGGTAATGCAGCAGTAGGTGCAATGAAAAAGAGTCCGGATAAGTTCGGTAGTTATCTAATGCTTTCAGCGCTTCCAGGAACACAAGGACTGTATGGTTTTGCAGCATTCTTTGTATTCATGAACTTTGGAGATGCGCTTAATCCAGAAACTTTAGGTTGGTTACAAGCATCTGGAGTTTTTGCAGCAGGTATTGCTGTAGGTTTGGCAGGATTGTTTTCTGCAATTCGTCAAGGTCAAGTCGCGGCTAACGGAATTGCAGCAGTAGGTGCTGGCTATGATGTTGCAGGTAATACACTTATTCTTGCAGTATTTCCAGAGCTTTATGCCATTGTTGCCTTTGCAGCAGCATTTATGATTAACGGTGCTATAGGATAGGTCATTATAGATTTAAACTATTATAAGAAGAGTGCTATGCCAAGTTTGTGGGATAGCACTCTTTTTGTATAATAATTTTAGTCTATTCTTTGGGTGTAAAGTAATGACTTTCGAGCGTTTAGGTTTTGATTAGGGATCGTGTAAGGTTATTGATTTGATGTTGTTTACGAAGATGGTATGTCAGCATCTGTTTTACCATATTTAAATATTGAGCAATATGCTTACCTCTAGGTTTTATATGGAATATCTTATTAGATATTAATTTCCCGATACGTTTCTATTTGTCATTATTCTTACGTTTAGTATCTTGATTTTCTAGAAATAACTTAAAGTGAATGATTAAGTCTTTACTCAATAAAGGAATTTGAGTTGTCATAAGTCAGTTCTATTTCTATTGATTACCGTTGTTAAAACCGATATAAAACAATAATTTAATAAGTCGATTAGCTATGAACAGAAGAGTTGTTACATTTTTTTTGATATTAGTGTTTGTTGGAACACATTTGGGATATGGTCAGGTTGGAAAAGGAGAATTAAAGAAACAATTTACGCATGAAAAAGTTAGTTCTTATGATTTAGAGAAGTGGGATTTCTACGGTATTGGAAGGGGTAAGAGAGATGTGCATAAACAGTTTTGTATTGCTGAAGCGCCTGAAAAATCTAAAGGAGTTGTTCTAGTGAGTCCAAAGAGTTATGGAAAAGATGTTGTTCTACAATATGATATTGTTCCATTAACTTCTATGACAGTTGCTGTTGCAATGTTATCTGTATCTAATCATGGAAATACAAATGGAGATTTAGTTATACCAAAGAGTTATGATGGAAATATTGGATTATGGACGAAAGATGTAGATGGTTATTTTTTTGCTTTTCATAACTTATCGCATAATTATGCTCCTTTTTTAAGAAAAGTTCCTAAAGTAGCGAATCAGTTTTTAGCAATGGCTAAAAAGAATGTAATGCAACCAGGCGTATGCTATCGTGTTGAAGTAGGTAAAGTGGGAAACGAAATTTGGATGAAAGTAGATGGAAAACTGATATTTAAAACCAAAGATGAGAATACTTATGGAAAGGGGCATATTGTTCTTCGTACTAGGGGAACATTGTGGTTCCCTGCATCTATCTTGATTAAGAATATTGATATTTATTCACGTAATTAATCGCTAGGTGGTCGTTTAATTACATTAAATAGCAAGAGGATGAAGGCATTACCTTCATCCTCTACTTGTTTTACATCCACAAATAAGAAATTGTATTTATTAGAATTGTGACTTACCAAAGGCACTATCTGTTTTACTTTTCTTAAATATCTTGTTAAGGCTATAAGAAGCTCTTAGCTCAAGAATTGGGCCATTTCTGGAGTATTCAGTATCTTGATAGAATATTTGAACTCCGCTGGTATCATAAGCTCTAGTGCTCAAGCCAGTGATGTTAGAGCTGAAAATATCAAGAGCTCTTACTGAAAAATCCCATCCCTTTAGTTTTGCTGGTTTGTAAACTAATGCCGTATTGGCTTGATAGAAAAGTTCATTCTGTCCTTGTGCTGTAACTGTTGCTGATTTAACATTGAAATCACTACTCCATTTAACTGTCTTGGTAATGTTTAAATTAAGATTACCTTTCATGCTCCAGTTTGTACTCTGGTTGCTCTCTTTATATCCAAAAATGTCTGCTTCTACTTTGTAGTTATATAGAGATCCACCTAGAAATAAATCCCCAATACGCCCCATGACTATTGATGTATTTAGTTCGGCACCAAGAGCTTGAGTGTTTCCGGAGTTAGTGTAACTTCTAATAAGAACATTTTCTTCCTCGTATACAGTGTTTACACGGAATACAGCATTGTCAGTACCTCTATAGAATCCAGTAAGGTTAACTGAAACATTTGAACCCTTCCATCCATATTGGACCTCCAAATTATTTAAGTATTCAGGTTCTAATGTTGGATCTCCTACCACATACACCTCATAGTGTCGACGATACAAGAATGGAGACATGTCTTTTAATGCTGGTCTATTAATTCGTCTACTTGCTGATGCTGAAATTGAGTTGTTTTCGTCAAGGCTGTAGTTTAGGTGAAGAGATGGAAACCAATCTAGCTTTTTGGTGTTATATTGATCTTTTGTGTCTCTACCAAAGATATTGAAATAGTCAGGATTGTCTATTTTCATCTGTTGATCCATATACTCTGCTCTTAATCCAAGAATATAGCTAAAACCGCCTAGTTTACCACGATAATCGGCATAGAAAGCGTAAACATCACGGTTCATATCTACTCCGTTTTCTAGAGAACTGTAGTCACCCCATGTCTGATTAGCTATATTCAGAGTGTCATAGCTAAATGTACCTGCAATACTCATCCATTGAGGTTGAAATCCAACGGTCAGTTGATTTTTGTTGTCAAACTCTTTTTCATAGTCAATGCTTAATCGATATGCATGAAGTGGAGTGTCGTCCGTTTGGATGAAGTGATCTGTTTTGTTCCCTACTTGATCCATTGGCTGATTAAAGTCATAGTTTCTATTATCCAAATCACGGCTAAGAGCAGAGTATTCATAAAGCAGGTCAATATCTAACTTGCTTGTAGTGCTAAATTTATGAGCTAAATGCAGGTCCGATGAGTGGAATTGACCGTATCGATTATCCGTATTAGGATTATAGATCCAATTTTCATTTCTGTCAATTCCTGTGATATCGTCTTTGTTCTCATCTGCATAGAATGTATCATAAACATAGAATGCTGAGCGACCATCAGTCCTATTCCCGTAGAAGTAAGATGCCGATAAAGTGGTGTTGTCTGTGAAACGGTAGTCTGTACCAAGTTGAGCGGTATAGTATTCATACCACTCTGGTCTTTCACCTTGTGCTACCATATGGTAGTAGGAACCGTTACTTTGTAATAAACGAGCATCTCCAGAACGTTTCCCATTCACATTCTTTTTGTTGTAGAATAGTCCACCATAGATTGAAAATTGATCTTTGGTGTAAGAAGCGTTGACTCCTGTACTATATCTGTTGTCATTAAGATCATAACCACTGTATTTGTCTGTGATATTACCCCATGGAGATCCTCCCAATAGACCATTCGCAGAGATAGAAAATCCGTCAGTAGTTCCTTTATTGGTTTCAATATTGATGATTCCACCTTTACCTTGTGCGTCGAATTTTGCCGTTGGAACAGTAATCACATCGATTGATTTTATTGCATCGCCAGCAATTTGCCCTAATAGTACTGAAGGATCCATTTGTGTGGGTTTCCCATTGAGGTAAACCATGAAATCAGTAGTCCCTCTCACGCTAACATTACCATCTGCATCCAAGTCCACTGATGGAAGTTTGTTTAGGATATCTACAGCTGTTCCTCCTTTGGCCGTTTCAAAATCCTTGGTGTTGTAGGATTTCTTTTCTATCGTTGCTTGAACTGTACTTCTCTTTGCGGTGATATTTACGTCTCCAAGGCTATGAGTAGCTACATTAAGAGAAGTCAAAGGTAATGATTTCCATTTTGTTGCTTTGTTGATAGATAAGTTCTTTATTGTGTCATTTTGATAGCCGATAAAAGAAAAGACTAGGTCATAATTCCCTTCTTTTAGTTTTAGTTCGTACTCTCCCTTATTGTTTGTAAATACACCTGATGGCTTGTTTGATTGTTTATCCACCGCTTTTACTGTCACAAATGGAAGTGTTTCTCCTGAATTAGCATCTTTTACTAATCCTTTAACTCCTTTTTGGGCAAATAGAGTGTTTGCCGTTAAAAGAAGAATAAAAGCAAGAATCTGTTTTCTTCTCATAAATATTTAGTTTTATTGTATTATCGATTGCACAATAGTTCTGTAACAACAGGTTTTAAATAATGTTTATAAGTAACTCTTAATGCAAAGTAACAGGATTCTTAAGCTTAAGTATGGTATATATGAAAATGCAATGGTATAATCACACTTGTTTGCGATAGTCGTTTGGGGTTTGTTTGGAAACTCGTTTAAAATACTTTACAAAATGTGAGGGATCTTTAAAATGCATGCTGTAGGCTATTTCAGAAATCGAAAGAGAGGTGTATTTTATTTGTCTCTTGGCTTCTTTTATTATTACATCAGATATTATTTCAGAGGCTGCCATTCCAACACATTTTTTACATATTGAGTTAAGGTTCTGTGGTGTTGTGTTTAGTTGAGAAGCATAGAAGTTAACCTTTCTTTCACTTGTCGCATTTCTTTCAACTAGCTGAAAAAAAGTATTATAGTCTTTTTGGTGCTTCTTTATTTGTAGCGGTTTGGTCGCAAATTCAAGTATTTTAGAGAAAATAGCTTTTAATAAACTATGAAATAAGTTGATGTTATAGGTAGGGTATTCCTCATTAAGAATATTGAGGAGATTGGTGACATTTTTGGGATTTGATATTTCAATATGCTCGTATTGGGTTAGCTTTACTTTCAGTAGTTCTAACTCCTGATCCCCACAACTAGGGAAGAAATCTTTTTGTATTAATATTACAAAACCTTCTGGCTCAGTAAGAAGATCCCAATGATGTACTTGTCCATTTTTCACTATAAAGATAGATGGAGTGGATATTTCATATTTGTGATCATCTATAGTGTGTGATCCATTGCCTTGAAATAGATATACAATTTCAAGATATCCATGATGTATATGTGGTTTCGTTTGTCGTATATGTTTTCTAAAAGGAGCGATTTTGAAAGCTTCTTTTGGATGTAGTTTGTTCTTCTTCTCAATCATATTTGTGTGTGTTAAATATCTAGCGTCAAGATAATGCTAAAATTTATTTTCATATACACCAATTTAACCAAATAGGTTCCGTTTTATTCTAATCATTTTGGAACAAGTTTGATTCGTGGATTTATTGGGTGTGATTATAATGAATAATTTTTCTGTCTAGTCTCACACTAAGTGAAATTTTCTGAAGCCGAAGGTAAGATGTATACAATTATTGAATGTTACCATACCCTTTGTTGTTATATCGATTTGAGTGTATGATTATACCTGTTTACAAGAAATCTGATTCTTCTTTTGTCTTAATTGAGGAGTGTTTATATTTACTAAATGTATAGACCTTACGTATTCGATTGTTCGTATTTAACGTAAATTATCGCCTAGTAATTTCTTTACATTAACCTTAAATTGAACGGTTATATACCTATTTTGTATTTAATTTTTATCCGTGCGATCCTGAGCAAGTATCTCAGACATAAAAAGGAAAGATGTTATATGTTTTAGTTCTGTATGTGTCGTATCATTTAACTTCTCTTGGGAGAGGAGGATCGTCTTTAGTATTATCTTGTCTTGTTCATGTAAATTTTTAAATTAAGAATGCCTAAATGATTTTGTCAAATAAGGTCTTGTAATTGCTGAATTTTTATTGAATACCATATAAGAGAGCAGGTCGAAAGACATTATCATAGAAGGTGCTAATATTATTCTTTGGAATAAATTCAGAACATTTGAGA
>JAONJW010000061.1 GCA_028377305.1 Prolixibacteraceae bacterium
TAAAACAGTCACGAAGATTCATCAAAGACCTACAAGACTGTGGGATGACTCCCAATGAACTAAGCCTCCCTCATCATGAAATCCCGATAGTCTCCTATTATCATTCTATATTAAACAAGACACTCATTGTCTTCGATACAGAGACCACGGGACGAGATCTCGATAAAAATGACATTATCCAAGTTGCTGCAGTTAAAATGAAAAATGGTGTTAATATCGCCACATTCAATCGATACCTAAAAACCAACCAATCTCTCGAGCAGACTATCGGTATACACCAAATTACGCCATCTTATTTGGATAAACATGGGGAGGAGCCTGATGTGGTTCTTCGTGATTTTATCGATTTCGTAGGTGAGAATACCACACTGGTTGCACATAATGCTCCATTTGATATACAGATGCTTAAGAATAATGTTTACAGACACATGGACAAATACATTTTAGAGGAGTATCCAATTATTGATACATTAGTTATGAGTCGGAAACTCTTTTCAACGGAAAGATCTTATCGACTTGAATATCTACTTGAGAGATTTAAAATTGAAGGAGAAAATAGTCACAATGCATTAGATGATGTCCTAGCAACCTGCAATCTAGTTAGGTTCTCTTCAGATAAGGCAAAAGAGATGGTAGAGCGTCAACTTGATTTCTTTTCACTCAAAGAAACACAGAAGATACAAAAAGAAGTACAGACCAATTTTTTACCACGGTTATTCACTTTCCTAAATTTGATTAAGGGTAAGGTGTCTTTTACAAACATTATTAAAGGCATTATTGGGCATCCTCATCAAGAGAAGTGGATACAAACCACTTTAGATATTCAGAAATGGTTAGATCATATTGAGTATTATACTTTCAATAAAACATATCACACGGCTATTGATGCAATGACAGAATTAGTCCCTTATTATAAGAACTGCAAAGAGGTAGATCTCTATTTTGGTAAAGAAGATCTTTTAATATCTACAATTCATAAAGCCAAAGGGTTGGAGTTCGACAATGTCATATTACCAAGTATATCGTCAAGAAAATTTCCACACTCCATGGCACACACTGAAGAAGACAAAGAAGAATCTGCAAGACTCTTATATGTCGGTATTACCCGAGCAAAAAAACGGTTAGCGATCACCTTCACTGGTGGAGAGGTTTCACCTTTTATTGTTAAGATATTATCCCAATTTAACACTCGGAGTATTGATATTGAACAAATTGAAGCATAAAGAATAGGAAGCAGGATAAATCCAAGCTTCCTATTTCAAAATATAAACACAATTTACATTAAAGAAAATACTTCAAAGCGAGTAATTTTCATATGGTTATTCACCGTACGGAGCCCAAAATAGCCCTTCTTCAAAGGAGATGGGTCGTACATTTCAAAAACTATCACTCCATCTTTCTTATATCTTACCCAGTGTCCTCTGACCTCAATACGGATCGTACTCTTCTTATTTGGAACAATACGGAATTCCTCAGTACGGTAATCATATTCTAATGGCATTGGACGATCAAAATTTCCTGTATACTTTCTGAATCGACTCTTCGTGTTATTATGCCCACCAAAACCTACATAGTATAACTTCATTTCATTGTAGTCATAAAACTTACCGACTCTTTTAGGTTCTGTATGAAAAAAAGTCTGTGGTTTGCCTCGGATCTTGTGCCATCCAAAAACAGTTTAAATCACTAACACGATCATATTTTCCTCCATTAGAGATCACTGTGGCATCATACTCAATAGCAATATTACCTTCTAACTCTTTTTTAAACCAGATTGTACAGCCTTTCTGATCAATAATTTCCATCTCTCCATTTCCTATAGTTACCGACTCTCCTTTATATTGCTCAACCACCCAATTACTTTTGTCATTCAGCATATTTGAATAGATTAACTTTGGAGTAGCAGGAACAACTTGTTTTTCAAATGCATAAAAACGAGAAGATTGTTTCCCTGACCAATCACCCACATTTAATGTCATTTCTAGATGATATAAACCATCTTTTTTTGCAGGTAAAGCAAAAAGACTACGCGCCATCTTTCTATTTACGGTTATGTTTACATCACTCTGACTCTGTAGAGGATCCGTTGCAACCACCTGAATACCAGCTTCAGTTTCACGGCATGTCATGATAACAGGATTGCTTACTGTCAGCTCTAAACCAGAAGGTAGTTTTACTGTACCTGCTTTATAAAACACTAGTTGTGCTTGGTTACGATGGCTACTATATACTGCTTGAACGGTATCGTTATTTGCAACAAGTGCTAATGAAGTTTCTGTAACCTGTGCCATCATATCCAATGGAACAATGGTAGGAAAAATAGTATAATTGTAATGATCACTCTTTGTATTATCAATAGATAACGAGAAAATATCAACTGTTTCAACGTCCCCTTTTTTATACACTTGGTCTAAATCCCACCAATCAGCAGTTCTTTGCTCTGCATCAAGGATAATTGTAACCGCTTCACCTTTTATAGGAGTAATTAAATAACCAATACCATCTTGCAAGAACCAACTCGCTTTGGTTATTTCAAATTTCTTATGAGTATATTCCCCTTTCTTAATCTTGCCTTTAGTGCCATTTACATAAAACAGAATGTCACTCTTCCATGTAGCTTGATTGATATTGGTCAAAACCATTCGTGAAGAGCTCTGTTTCTTACGAATACTATTACCTGCAAATAAGATTTGATCTTTTTCATAGAAATATCCCTTATTAGCTGTGATATTCGAGAAACTATCTTCTCTCTCTTGCTGAAAAGCTGAGATCGCTTGATAACCATCAACAAGCCCACCTGCATAAACATTCAAATTCTTATTCCTTCGTCCCCAGTCGACTAATGGGATATCATTTTGTGAACGATTCTCCGAGGTAGTTCCTGGAAGATGTTGATAGTTCAATCCAACTTTCACATCATTATATTCCCCACCATCTTTTACAATGAAGAAAGTCCCATCTCCAAAATGGTAGTTTCTTTTTCCATTCATATTTCCACTCTCTGGTCCTGTAGAACGATCGGAACGCATCTTCAATGAAGTAAAATAGCGATTTTCACGATAGATCATCAAATCACTATTATAGAAATATTTTGCTGAAAAAGGATAAGTGCTCGCACTTAGTTGTTCAACTAGAGCATTCAACTCTTCACTACGTTCCAGCTTATCTTCACCAATCGCTTGAAGACGCTTAATCATTTGTACCAATTGATCAGGTTGGTTAGAACTACCTTTTTTGGTTGTATGTCTTCCTAATACATGATAATCTGTAAAGTTTCGATAATAGTGATAGGAAAGACCATTTAATATCGCATCTTGAATTTGATTTAATGCATGTGTGGACAAAGCCCACTTAGTTTCTTTGGTTCTTCTTCCATAGTTCAAGATGTCATCTAACCAACTTGTTCCATAACCGACCCAGTAGTTTTGCCCTGTTCCACCATTATGTTGCCACCATGAATAGTCCGACTGTAATCCAACTAATTCATTATGTGCCTCTGTTGAAAACGACATATTGTCTTGCATGATATCAAGAGCTTGAGGATCTCTACTCATGGTAGCATATCCAAACATCCCATCTAAACGATAGCCTATATTAGCCCCTTGGAATGCATCTGCATGAATGAAACTACCAAAGGACCCTTCAGCGATCATTGCCATCTTAGACAGATTATTTTTTTGCCCATCTGCATCTATTTTCTCAATAAGCATTCCCACTACAGAACATATTCGAGGTTCACCAAATGCACGACTAGTCCAATTAGCAGAAATGATATGATGATCGGCCCAATATCCGATAGTATTAGATATACGTTTCTGCTCTTTTTTACTCACATCACTTGGGTAATGATACCAATGTTGAACCAATGGAAGAATAACACTCTTCAGAGCTTTTGCATCACTGTTATATCCCTTGATTTGACCATCTTTCTTTAGAAGCTTAATAGTTTGATCATAATCAATGGTCGTTTTCGGAAAATTAATAGCATCGTTTAACACATTTTGATGTACAATTTTCAGATCATCTTTCTGTGCAAAACAGTCTTCAGCAATACCTAATGATGTTAGAATAGCACCGCAGAAAAATAGTCTCCTTAATGATGTATAAATATTCATAGTTGTATTTATAGTTTGTTTATATGTGGTTATTTTTTCAGCATACACATCCACGTCTTCTTCAAAGCTAAAAGTAAATTGCACACAGAACTTACTATACTGAGTATTTTTAGCGACAAAGAATTATGCAAACGATTTAACAATGATACAAAATATGCGATTCTATTTCTGGAAAAAAAGATCTAAAACAACAAAATTGTACAATAAACACACTAATCTGAATATTTACGATAGAATCTAGATCGATTCCATTGATTTTGGTTCTTCCCCTTTCATCAAACGAATAATATTACTTCGATGTCTGAGTACGACAATCATACACAACACCGAAGAGAGTAGAACTTGCTTTTCATCCACATGAAAGATGACAGTTGTCAAAATCCAACTCACACTCATCATGATTGAACTCATCGAAACATAACAGGTAAGATATTTGACTAGATGATAAACACCAATTCCGACAACAACCGAAAGGGGGTGAATTAGAATTAGAGAGCCGATTGCTGTATTTACTCCCTTTCCTCCACGAAATTTAATGAATATCGAAAAACAATGTCCTAGTACAGCAAAAAAGGCGACTCGATACACAACAACAGACGTATATTCATAAAAATAAAGAGCAAAGACAACAGGGAGTAGTCCTTTTAACATATCACACACTTGTACGAAGATAGCGAAATTATGTGTGGTAAATCTACCAACATTTGTGGAGCCAATATTACCACTACCTTTTTTACGGATATCTATCCCATAGAAATGTTTTGTAAACCAATATCCACAAGGAATAGATCCTATTATATAAGCTATAACATAAAAACCCCAAGTCTCCATCATAGGTCCATTTTTAAAGTGTTTTATCTTTTATATCGTTTAATACGAGGGAAAAATGAAGGTACATTCTGATAATAATTCTCATATCCCTTTCTACGCTTCATTTGACTCTCCAACATAGGGACACCTGAAACTTTAAGCAATAAAAATGACATGATTATTGGACCAATAAAAGCAGATATTTGCATACTACTGAATGCAAAAAAACCAAATCCCCACCAAAGCATAAACTCTCCAAAATAGTTCGGGTGTCTTGATAAACTCCATAAACCAACATTACATATCCCTTTTGATTTTATCTTGAATTTATATAGTTGGTAATCTGCAACAGTCTCATAGACAAACCCAATTATCCACAATATGGTTCCTAATCCTATTAATATCCAAGAGAAAAATGTCATGGTTAAATATGAAGAGAAGAATGTCCTAAAGGATATAGAGACAAAGAACACCAAAATACCTTGAAGTAAAAAAGTCTGTATTAGGCTCACCCACCAATAGCGATTTTGTCCATATTTTTCTCTAAATGCCTTATATCGTTTATCTTCTTCTGGTTTCATTCTCATTAAAAGATAAGTTGTTAGCCGGATTCCCCACAACACAATCATTCCTAGGTAGAGACATGCGATCCAACTATGTGACATAAAATGAATGAAAGATCTTACTCCAACATATACGAAAGCACTTCCCCATAAAACATCAACAAAATCAACTCGGGATAATTTAATGCTTAACAACCAAAAAAGAGTTGCACCAATACATAATTCTATAAAAAGCTGTAATGTAAAGTTCATGATATATAATTTTATTCATACTCGACGGCAACAGCTACTGCCCCTAAGCCAGCATATACACCTATTACAGGAGTAACAGTTGTAATAGGTAAATGTTCAACATCTAATTTATGAATTAATCTAGCTTGAAGCTTTTCTGCATCATAAACGGCACCAACATGAACCACTTGAAAACGTTTCACTTTTCGTTTTGTCACCCTTCTTACCAATCTATCTAAAGAACGATCGAAGCCCATTACCACACCTCCAAATTTAGCTCGCCCCTCCTCATTCATTGAAACCATAGGATGAAGACCTAATTTATCTGCAATAGAATTTATGGTTATCGGAACCCTTCCACTTTTCACCATTGCATCTAAAGACCGGACAACAACCCATATATCAGTTTTAGCCTGTAAATCATTAAACTTTTGTCGTATAGATTGAATATCTATCTGCATTTTTGCATATTTTGCTATACAATCAACTATCATACCATAAGCAGATGATAAGGTCTTACTATTCCAAACATCGATATGCGGATGTGTCTCACCATCCACCTCTTTAGCTGCAGCTATTGCATTGGAATAAGTTCCACTAAAATGTTTACTAATGTGTAAAGATATGATATGATCATACTTGGTCAATAAATTCCGATAGAAAGACTCGAAGACTCCCTGGCTTACCTGTGAACTACTAAAAGAGACCTGCTTCCATCTCATATCCTCGTATAGCTCATCCCCTGTTAAGGTAATTCCATCTAAATGTTGATGTCCATTTACCTCCATTGGCATCGGCAGTTTATATACATGAAGTGCTGAAATCTGATCCTCAGTCATATCGCAAGAAGAATCTACAACCAAAGCATATTTCTCTTTTTTTTAGTGTAGACCTAAAATATTGACCTTGAAGATCATCTACTTTTATCTTCTCTACAATCCCCTTACTTGACAGGTACTTTGAAACAATAGATGGACAATCTGTATGAATATGGACATGTAAACGCTCTTCGTCACCAGTACAGATGAGGGAGTCTCCAAAATCTGCTAGGTACGATTTGATCTCAGCTGTCTGCTCTGATGCCCCCAATACATTCACCTCATAACAGTAACGAAATACGGGTTGAGATAATACTTCTTCTGTCCCAAACACCATATGTTTAGAAGGGGCATATTGCTTTGTTTTTCCTTTTCTGTATGGTTTCAACATTCCCTCAACAAAACATACAAAACCTAGTGCTCCAGCATCCACCACATTTACCTTTGATAATACCTGCAGCTGATTTTTTGTCTCATCCAAAGCTTGACGTAAAATAAGAACAGAACGACGTAGTGCTTCAATAATAGATAGTGTCTCGGTACTTGATATAGTCCGAAGTTGTTCTGCCCAGACTCTCATAATAGTTAATATTGTACCTTCTTGTGGTGCACTCATACTTTGATATACATATAAATAAGCTGACCCTAACATTTCTGATAATGATGAGACTGTCATTCCATCAAACTTATCCATAGCACGATATATGCCCCTTAAATAGAGCGCTACAATTGAACCAGAGTTTCCTTTGGCATTTTCAATCGCTGCAGAAGAGATGCTTTTAAAAGTACTACGTAAATCTCGGCCCCAACAAGTATTATCTAGAATACTCTTCGTTGTTGCATACAGATTAGTTCCAGTATCAGCATCACGAACAGGAAAAACATTTATTCGATTTATCTCATCAACAAAAAGATTGAGTTGTGAAGTGCCATTCTTGAAAGCATAATAAATATCTAAGCCCGTAATAGCCGAAGAGTGTAAAGGTTTTAGCATAGTCTTAGGTTTCTTGGATTTTACATTAAAAGAGTAATACCACTTACTTAAAGATACAATAAATATTTTATATGCAAGACAATACACATTTTAAAGCAAAGTGATTTTAATCAAATATTGAGCTATCCATTAACTATTTATAGGATATACTCTACTTTGTTTCATATATAATTGGGTAAGATACTTGAAGAATATTATCCCTTTAGCTTCGCCTCACAGGCCATCATAAGAGCAGATCAGAGTTCTGTTATTTTCTACCTAGAGTTTTGCATATAGCTTACTTCAGTTTTTATCTCACGATAAGCACTCTTGCCTTCTGCTAGGTGGTTCGCTCTACAAACCTCCACTACGGACTCACACCGATTAGTTAATTTCCATGCATGGCACAAAAAAAAGGATGCCTTTTGCTAGACATCCTTATTAAATTCATATTTATAAAGCTAACGAGACTTACCTTTATAATCATTTTAATGGCGCCAAATCAAGCTTTAATGGATAAATCTTTTGGTCAGCTGAAACAGAAATGATCAACATAAACCTTGTAATAGTACTCTATTCATCTTGAGATGGAACTCTTGACTTATTACGAGCTTTTTTCCCGTTAACACACTGTTGATACATCTTCTCTTCTGGAATATCATATATGCTATTTTTTAACTTTCGATAATTAGGCACATGGTCTTTCCTTGGAAATTTATCAACGACATCTTGGAAATTTTTGATAGCATCTTGTATCTCCTTATCTTGGCTATCAATCAAATTATTCTGCTCGTAAAAATCTCTCTCCAAATCAATTAATTCATAGATCTGACCTAGAGTATCAACATATGCTTTATACCTTTTATTTCGAATGGTACGATCTCTAAAAATATGGGAGTTGACCAACCTTCCATCTTTAAAGTAACCTCCATGTGAACCCAAAGCAACAATCCATGATCGCTCTGTTTTATCGGTTTTACCATAAAGTAATGGAGCCAACGAATAACCATCATAATGGTATTTTTTATTCTTTTGGGCACTAGACAGTTCACAAAAAGTAGGTAATAGATCTGTAAAATCAACCAACTCATCTGATACTTGATTTGGCTTTATTCTTCCAGGAGCGCTCACGATTAGAGGTGCATTAATACCATTTTCAGAGAGTTTTGCTTTTCCTCCCACAATCGCTCTTCCATTCATATGTCCTGTGATACTACCTGCAGTACCATTATCAGTGGTCCAAAAGATAATGGTATTTTCGGATAATCCTAAGCTATCTACTGCATTCACAATCTTTCCTAAAATATGATCTGCATAACGAACCATTGCTCTATGTTGTTCTTTTCTTGGAGCATTTGGTTCAAGTGGCGTCGTTGTTAACGGTCCATGGGTTAGACACATCGGATAATAAATCATCATAGGATTCTTTTTATTCTTAGCCATAAAATTGATAATAAAATCAGAAAAGATATCCTCTCCGAATTGATCTTTATATACTTTACTTCCCTCTTTTGTATGGATATAAGGATTCCAATATCTTCTCTCAGAAACCTTAATATCTCCACCACCTTCACCACCTGTCCACATACAGTATTCTTGAAAACCAGCATCGACCATCGCTTTAGGCTGCACTCTAAAATCATTGAGTTGCCACTTTCCTGCAGCACAAGTTTTGTATCCCTCTTTTCGCAGCATTTTTGCAAATGTAGGATTTATATCTGCATCAAAATGGACGCCATTTCCCCATCTTGGAGCATCATAATGGTTCACCCATCCATGATTAAATGGATATTGTCCAGTTAACAACGTAACACGACTTGGGGTACACTGTGGCATAGAGTAAGTATTCTTGAACTTTATTCCATTTTTTGCCAATTGGTCGATATTAGGAGTTTTAACATCTTCGGCTCCATAATTTTGAACCCACTCTTTGCCTAAATCATCTAAAAGAATAAAGATAATGTTAGGTTTATCTGCTTTCTTTCCCATCGATGTAAAAGCAAATAAAGCACTTAATGCTGTAGTTGTAATTGTTTTAAAACAGTTCATTCTCTTCTTAATAATTGTTCAGAAAGTTTATTATTCTTACTAAATTATAAAATATTTAAGATATCCATAATTTTAACCCATATTATTTTGAAACACAATAGGATAGATGCATTCAAACCTAACAAACAACAGTCAATTCAATCGATATAATTACCATATAAACAGACTATTACAAGCCATTATTCATTCTAACTTCAAACGAATAGAATGACAAAAAAAGATCTACTTACTTTTCGAAGTAGACCGTTCTGTCAATTACATAAAGCAAACAACTAATTTTCTTCTATAACTCCAGGAGATGGGTTTGCAGATTCCCAAAAATCTGTTGAAGAATTATCTGAGTCAATTAAATATGATCTACCATTATCTACAAAGGCTACTTTTCGTTTAATCGAATACCCATACCTACTACTGTCTGACATAGATAGACTAAAATGATTTGCGTCCAATTGAGGAGAGATTACTTTCCACTTATATTGCTGATAAGGTGCACACTCAACAGCATCCAGCACGATGCTATTCTGTACATGCCATGCATTACGATTGACTTGTTCTCCATTTTCAGTAAAAGTATATGAATAGGCTGTTTGCATCATAAACAAGTCTGGAGTCAGCACGTCACTTCTAAAGAGAATATAAGACTTCTGTCCTTGATCATTTAATATCCACCTATCTGATGGAGTACTGATCAACTTTATCATATTTGTAACGTCTGAATGATCGATATCACTAGTATTGAAATCAAACCACTCTATATTAGCCTCAGTTAAATTGAATGAGTTCGGGTTATTCGTTTTATGGTCAATCGGTCTATCCACCACTAAGAAAGATTGCCCCGGCTTTAGTAAGAATCTTGTTCCATTTCCAGGTATCCGATATACTCTAGATACCGCAGTATATTTATCTCTTTCATCAACAATTAGATTAGTCAACTCTTCATCTGATTGAAATTCGGTTTCAGCAATACAAAGACCATCTGCATACAAATCTCGTTCAGAATTATTATAGATCTCAAAGAATTTATCTTCGTTATAGACAGTTCCACTTTCATTTAAAGATCCTGTAAAAAAGATTTCAGAGAAAATCAGGTCTGATCCACTCTCATACACATAAAGGTCTACATCAAGAGTAAGCTTTCCACCTCTAACTGGAACCTGTTTTTGCACTCCTCTAACTCCCAAATCTTTTATTTCCTCGGTATTGTCAAGATTAGTGATTACAATCTCAACAATTCCATCTAATTGCACATCATATATACCATCTTCGACCTTTAAAAATGGGACTCCTAAATTTTGAATGTCTCTCACCTTTAAAACTCCGGTATCGGTATTCCTCATAGTCACAGTCCCTGATTTCATTACAACATTATCAGAAGGAAAGGAGGCTGGTGTTTGGATTTTCACTTCAACATCTGTTAGTGATAGTGTTTGATTCTTTGTGCAAGAGATAAGTAGAAGCGAGACCAAGAAAAAAATGCTAAAATGATTCTTATATTTCATAGATATTTTTTTTCGTCTATGTAGTAACCTTACATATAACAGAATTAAAAAGATTCTTGTTTACTTACTATTAAATATACAACACTATTTCTTTATTTCATATCAAACTAGTTATACAATTTTAAATTCAGAAAAGAGTAGATACAAAAAAGGACTACTAGTTAAAGTAGTCCTTTAGTATTTTTATCAATATTTTTGCTGCTACTTTTTTAATAATTTAGTGTATAATCGACTGTTTAGATCTCTTAAAAGATACACTCCGTTTGGTAATGTCTCCAGTGAAAGATGGCTTGTTCCATCAACAACAAGCTGCATTATAACATGTCCATTCACATCAATCAGTTCATAAGTATGCTTTTTATTATCCTTATTCTCAATCGTTATTGTTGTGCTAAAAGGATTCGGATAAACTGACGTTCCCCCTAATATCGCCAAATTAGAAGAGGTAGACATCTTAGCTGTTAACATCAAATCTTCGGTACTCTTTGAGGGTAATGAATGTTCATTTCCTGCTAAAGAGACAAAGAACTTACCTTTTCCATTTGTCAAGTCTATATCTTGATAATCTAATAACATCTGCCAATCCTCAGATGAATCTTCTCGAAAGAGATAACTTTCATTTTTATTTCCATTAATTGCACCCCGGTGATTATCATATTTAAACAATTGAATATCTGGAACACCTCTTTGGGTCATACAAGTAACATCAACATTCGGATTATCAAAGTTAATATACTTTTCAATACCATTCATAGATTCAATACACTTCCATATACCATCTATCTTTGATGACCAGAAATACTCATGAGCATTATGATCGAATTCTGGCAGATTGAATTGAACACCAACAGACTTGTGATTTAAATTATCAGAAGTCGTCATCTTCATAACAAATGGAAGAGAGTGATCAGCAACAATTTTAGCATCCGATTTACTTGGCAACCTGAAATCAATGTACCCCTTGGATTTAGATCCATCATTAATCCAATACCCCAGTTTTGACTTAATATTCGCTTTCTCTAAAACGACATAAAACTGAGTGTAATCCTCAACTTGAATATTTTTGCGAACAAATGCTCCATTGTTTAGTATTATAGACCCATTGTTCCACCCTGATCGAATATCTCCTCCAAGAGTTAATGATTGATCTGCGTTAATAACTAATCTGTGGTCATGCAACGTAAGTTGATTAACAATAGTTAAAGGACGATCTACTTCAATATCTGCGTTCCCAATATGATCGAGTCTAGCAATGGTTAATGAGTTTTGAATCGATTGTGAGACATCACCTTTAAATGTAAAATTCGCCCGTGTGGACAAGATTTTACCCACCCCTTCAATATTACCATAGATATTAACATTGGCAGATGAAAGATCTAAAGAAGCTTTGGCTTCAACATTAATATTATTAATAACCAGAGTACCAAGGGTGTGCATATCACCATATGCTCTGACATCACCTGAAATAATATTAAAATCTTCAGCGATCTTCAGTTTCTTAGTATCAAACCTTGAATTAAGGGTTAGAAGATCAGAACCAATATTAACAGTTAAAGAGTTCATCGCTGTAATTACACCTTGACTACTTCTTACAAGCTTATGTGGTGAACCACTTTCAATAAAAATGACATCTGCTTTGAATCCATCAGCCCATGGTCTATCCGAAAGCCCCAAATCACCTCTAACAGTCATTGATACTCCTTTTTTAGCATGGCTATTTTCTATACTTGCAGAAAAATATGCTTTTTTGAAAGAGATACTTCCTGCATTTAACTGAAAGCTCCCTTTAGCCCATTCGCTATCCATAGCATGAGCTATCACTTCAGTATCATAGCGACCTCCATTCAATATAAATACAGCCTCATGTTCTGTAAAAGTGTTCTTTCTAACACGGATTGATCCACCATCAACGGTTAAGGTTCCATCTAAAATTAAGTTATCATCAATTACTACATCAGCACCTTCTGCAATCTTCAAACTACTGTTTGTCGAAATATGTATCGACTTAAATTGTGAAGAGGAAGAAATTACAGGATAGTTTACACATTCATCATTAAATGTTACTACTGTTGAAGCATCAGGCAATTTCTGGTCATCCCAATTAGCAGTATCTTCCCAACGACTAGAAGATGTTCCTCGCCATAATCCCTTAACCTTAAATGATGGATCAATATTTACGGTATAATCCTCAACATGTGCCTTGTCGATACCTTTATCAAAGGAGAAATCGTCATATGTTGAATAATAAGCGATTCGCATTAGAGTTGGACCTTCAACCACAGGATTAACATTAACCTCAAGAGTTGCAACACTTTCAGCCCAATCCGCATCAACGACTCCAATACTTTCATCTTCTTGATCTAAATATCCATCGTGGTCTAGATCAACCCAAACCTCGATCTTTCCTCCTACAACTCCTTTTGCACGTTTATAACCCACATTCAGTTTGTAAGGATAGCTTGTTTTTATATGTGCTGTCTTTCCTTTATAATCATGATATCCAATATTTCGTCTCTCCTCAGAATTATCTAAATCCGAAAGGTGTACTGAAAGTATTGTATTGATAGGCTCTGCAATATTTAGAGCTGCATAACGATTTGCCTCTAATGTTCTCAAACTTAAAATATTAGAACCAGACTCCTCATAATCAATTCGATCTCCATCATTTACATAGCGATACAATTTGTAATTATACTTAGTATCATCCTTTAATTCTCGATGTTGAAATACACTCTGTGTGGTAGGGATATAGGCACAATTCTCATCCTCTTTTACCCCATCTACGGGAGAAATAATCGCTTTATCCCCAGTGGTCCATTTTATAAGATATCCCCAAACTAAAGTCGATGGATCAGCGGCTTCAATGTTAAGATCTATTCGATGACTATATTTATTCTTTTCTGAAAGTGCAATTGGCTCTAATACTGGTATCGGACCATAGGTTCTTACCTTTTTTTGGGGGCCGTATGATATTCCAGCTTCATTAATAATATAAGCTCGATAATAGTAAACTGTATTTTGATCTAGGCCATTAACTCTCAATTGATATGCATCCAAAGTTGTTACATCTGATGCTGACCTTATGTCCTCAACTGTCGGATTCTCAGATTTAGAGACAACTACACCTTTCTCTAACACATCATACATTCCATCTGCAAGTTGTTCGCCTCCTATAGTAATTTCTGTATTATCGATACTTGTCGGGTCTGTAGTTACAACCCCACCCAATCCTGGCATTGCAACTAAAGCGTAATCCTCTATTTGTCCAGAAAATGGGCTATAACACGCATTCTCAACCTCATGTGAAGCTTCATCAGTAATTACTCTAATACGTCGTTTTTCATACGTTGCAATATCCTTAGGAATATCCACAGTAAATTTGACTTCATCCTCTATCTTCTCAAACTCATTGAACAGCTCATCCTCAGCAAAGTGATTATCTCCATTGAAATCAATATAAACTTTCCCATTTTGAGGATCACCAGCTAAGGTTATTTCTATCGGAGCTTTCTGCCCAGGAACGACTTTTAAGACTGCATCCTTAGTGAAATCTTTATATCCCTTATCCTTATATGCAGTATTAGACATAATCGTTGATGCTCCTAGTTTGAAAGCTAAAATACCTAAATCTTCACCTCTGCGAGCATACAGAGAGCCTCCTACTGAACATGTTGTACGTCCAAGATCTTTATAAAGAACAACTCCATCCTTAACTGTTGTAGTATTTGAGCCATGCTCATTAGTTACTTTCAAAGATATCGTATAGTGCCCCTGTTTTCTGAACTTCACTTTTGGATTTTGAGACTCGGCAGTAGTCCCATCCATATAATCAATATCACTTGTACCAAAATCCCATTTCCATGCAATTGGAGAGTAGTCTGAGCGATCTACAAATGAGATTGTATTTCCACCATATTCATAAGAAGTGTGCGATCCCCATACATCAAACCTTGCTTTAGGAGTGGAGTTACACCCCTTGATTTCATACTCTTTAGTCACTGGTTTTACTTGATCCCCACTTATTGTGATTCGAACAGCACTTAAATCATCTACTCCATCAAAATTTAATGTTTCTGTTGCCTTAGAAACCAATCTCTTTGCAAGTACATTATTCCCTTGCACAACAGTAATCAGCACCCCCATTTTAGATATATCAGAGATGGTAACCTGCTGGTCTCCACAGGACATTTTTTCTGGGAAAGTTGCGGTAATTTCACTTGGTTTAGCCTTCCATATCTTCATAGAAGGGTCTCCAAATAGATGAAATAATCGATAGGTATAAACACGGCTCTGCTCGCTTGGAGCCCAAGTTTCATCCATTCTCATTAATCCAAGATTTACCACATCCCCAAGGGTAGTAGTGGCGTGATCGAAATTATGTGGCTGAGGAACTGCAACTCCTGCACCTCGTCCAAAGGATGGATTGATCCCTGGGTTAGGCCAAATCGATTCAAACATCCCTAATGTTAATCCGTCATTGGGACCTGATAAAGAATAATATGAAGCTGCAATCACAGCAACAGCCCCACCATTACTTTTTCTCAAAAACTTTTCAGCAAAACATTCTCTCAGTTCAAACTCCCCAGTATGACAATTTATTGAAAAAACTACGGGAAGTTTATTTGCATTGTTTAGATTATTAATATCTCTAGTTACAAACTCAGGATGTGCCCAACCTGACCCTCCAGCATAACCATGGTCACGATGAAGAACGTAAAATTTACCATCATTTATTGCATCTCGGATATCATTATTCGAACCATTCCAATTAAATCCATTTGCTCTTAACAACTCTGCTGGAATTGCCTCTCCATTTGAGAAACTTCCATTATTAAAGTGTGTAGGAGAAACATTATTCTTAGCATAATATATTCGCTGAACATCATATCCTTGCCCAATCATATATGACCTAACATTTTCACTAGTATGGCAAAACCTTCTTGTAGCATATCCATTACGACTATCATCCTGAAATTGTGCACAATTTAAACCACTCTGATAGAAATCATCATCATCTACAGGGTTTTTCTCATAATTGATTATCTTATCAATTACCACCGTGGCCTCTTCAACACTAGATACAGAAAGTCGTCCTTTTGCCATATCTGGAGTAAAATCTCCAATGCCATCCATACAAACATAATTAAGATCAGAGTAGAAAGATTCACCATAAATTGCAGTAAATTTAGTTGCAGGAACATCTTGATGATCCCCTATAATCAATAGATATTTAGGTTTCACATCCCATTTATGATAGCGTATACTAACTGCAGAGCGAACCTCTTGAGTAGTCCAGTGCTCCTTCGAAACAACCTCTACTTTATATCCCATACTCGCTTTCCATGAAGCAAAACGCTTCGCTTCCTCTCTAAAGCGTTCTGTTGTAACTATAATATAATCTTTAGCATCTCCATTTATGCTATTTGGGATATTTGCAATCGGAATCACATCAGCTCCATTAATTGCCATTTGTTTCAGTTGAGAGCCCAGTGAAGCATCCTCATATAACTCTACTAGATCATTCTCTCTCTTCAACTTATAGGATAAGGAAGAATAAACTCTTAAGATCTTTCTTTTGGGATTATATTGAACAGGGCATAAATTAACCTTTATTATTCGTGCAGAACGCATTTGTTGATCCGTAACAATAGACACTAAATTCTTTGGGAAAAAAGCATCTGTATCATACAAATTCTGATCCTTTTCAAATTCAGGTTCCGATGCACCTTCAGTATCTCTTGCTGGAGCCAAGGCTGGATAAATATCAATACCTTCATATTCGATATATGTGACATCTCCTAACTCTAAAGTAACCTCCTCATCTTTTGAAGCAAGAAAATAATCCGATTTCACTGGCAACGAAGGGGCTCCAACTTTACCTAACATATTAAAACCATCAATATGTAATAAACGGTAAGAATCCCCTAATGCTTCATGACGACTCATGAAAGCTCCATCAAAATCATACTCAACAACATATTGTTGTCCGTCTTTATGTGTTTGTAAAGATGGTGATGCATTTTCCTCCACCAAGTTTCCTTGTTTACGATGTCTCACAAATGGTAAAAAATCGTTCTTTCCATTGACAGACGTAAAAAAGAAAGTAAGTAAAATTCCTAATAAAAATCTATGCATGTTATAATGTTTAATGATAGAATGCAATATTAACATAATTACAACACAATTATAACAAACGCATAGATTTTATAACAGTTTTGAATAAATAGTGTTATTAATAACCTAAATTGTTCTCCAAAATCACAATATTCAAGGTTTTTATTCGAATAGACTAATCTTAGACCGTGGCAAATATTACCACAAAGTTATTTAGCTTGTGAGGATC
>JAONJW010000062.1 GCA_028377305.1 Prolixibacteraceae bacterium
TTGGAGGTGAATCTGGATGCAATGCGAGATAATCTACAATATTATAGATCGTTGTTGGGAGATACCACCAAAGTGATGGCAATGGTAAAGGCCTCTTCTTATGGAACGGGAAGTATTGAGGTGGCGCATATGCTTCAGAATTGTGGTGTAGACTATCTGGCAGTGGCTATTGCGGATGAAGGTATTGAGTTAAGGAAGTCGAATGTTCGTATTCCTATTGTGGTGATGAATCCTGAGAAGCATGCCTTTGATCTTATGCTTGAGTATGATTTAGAACCTAATATCTATGACTTCTCTCTGTTGAATGATTTTGCAATGGCCGTATCTAAAAGTGGAAAAAGCCATGTGGCTATCCATGTTAAATTAGATACAGGCATGCGCCGTCTTGGTTTCGATTCAATGGAGCAAATGGAAACTATCCGTATCTAAAAGTGAAAAGTGTGTTTACTCATTTAGCCGTTAGTGATACCGAAGGTGAAGAGCATTTTACTTATGAGCAGTTTGATCATTTTGAAATGTTAGCTTCTCACTTGGTAGAGCGTTTAGGTTATGACTTTATGAAGCATGCATTAAATACCTCGGGTATTGAACGGTTTGCCCCTTATCAGATGGATATGGTTCGTTTGGGGATAGGATTATATGGGGTGAGTTTCTTCTGTCAAGATGCACTTACGGAAGTGATGACATTAAAGACCCAGATCTCACAGTTAAAAGTGATTGATTCCAAAGATACTGTTGGTTATGGTCGTCATGGTAGAAGAGATCGTGTCGGAAAGATTGCGATACTTCCAATTGGCTATGCAGACGGGTACCACCGTAAGATGGGGAACGGTAATCACACGGTGCTAATACGTGGTGTTTTAGCTCCTACTATAGGTAATATCTGTATGGATATGTGTATGGTTGATGTAACCAATGTCGCGGATGTTTCTGTAGGAGATGAAGTGATTGTCTTTGGCCCATCACACTCTATACATACCATTGCTGAATCTTTGGAGACCATCCCATATGAAGTGATGACAGGAATTGGACAAAGAGTGAAAAAGATATACTTCTCCGAGATATAATAAGCATGACCATCAGTGTTTAACTATAGTGAATGGTGCTATATCACGATGTCCACTGGATAGTACAAACTGTATTGGGTCTGTACTTTATTATGATTTATACGAATAAAATGTTGTTTTTGTGTGTTAAAGAGAAACATTCCGTTTTATTCTTCCTTCTATTGCTTACGTAATGATCACTTTTCTGTTAAGTTCTCGTAAACTATTTGATTGTAAATGGTTTTTTAGGTACTTTTGCCCTGCATTTTAATTTAGAATTGATCAAAATAATTAAAGATGGCAAATACAAAGAAAGCCTTACTTATGATCCTTGATGGTTGGGGTATTGGCGACAAATCAAAATCGGATGCAATTTTCAATACACCGACTCCTTTTATTGATTCGTTGATTGAGAACTATCCAAATAGTCAACTTCTTACTTCAGGTGAGCATGTAGGTCTTCCTGATGGACAGATGGGTAACTCAGAGGTTGGGCACTTAAACATTGGTGCTGGTCGTGTGGTATACCAAGATCTTGTAAAGATTAACAAAGCAATTGAAGAGGATACGCTTAAGAATAATGAGCAGATCCAAAAAGCATATAACTACGCAAAAGAGAATAATAAGAATGTTCATCTAATAGGTCTTGTTGGACCTGGTGGTGTTCACGCTTTAACTAAGCATATGACAGCACTTGCAAAAGTTGCTGGAAGTATGGGATTAGAGAATGTTTATGTTCATGGATTAACTGATGGACGTGACACAGACCCTAAGTCAGCTTATGGTTACGTAAAAGAGGCATTAGAGTCGTTAGAGGGAACTCCAGCTAAGTTTGTCTCTTTGATCGGACGTTACTTTGGTATGGATCGTGATGAGAATTGGGATCGTGTTAAGTTGATGTATGATCAGCTAACAAAGGGCGAAGGCGAAAAAACAGATGATTTCTTAGCATCAATACAAGCATCTTATGAAGCAGGGGTGAACGATGAGTTCATTAAGCCTCTTGTTTCAGTAGATACCGAAGGCAATGCCGAAGGATTGATTCAAGAAGGTGATGTCGTTATCTGTTATAACTATCGTACAGACCGTCTACGTCAATTGACTCGTGTTTTCACACAAGAGGATCATTCTGACTTTGGAATGAAGACGATGGATCTACAGTGGTACACGATGACCACTTATAATGAGAGCTTTAAAGGGATCAATGTAATATTTGATAAAGCAAATATTACCGAAACATTAGGTGAGGTTGTAGAGAAAGCTGGTTTGAAGCAGATACGTACTGCTGAAACTGAAAAGTTTGCTCACGTAACTTTCTTCTTCTCGGGCGGTCGTGAATCAGAATTTGTTGGAGAAAACCGTATTCTAGTTCCTTCTCCTAAGGTGGCTACTTATGACCTTCAGCCTGAGATGTCAGCGCCAATCGTGACAGGCAAGTTATTACCTGAGTTGGAAGCACAATCAGCTGACTTTATCTGTTTGAATTTTGCAAATGGAGATATGGTAGGTCACACGGGTGATTATTCTGCTATCGAGAAAGCGATCTCTTCTGTTGACAACTGTGCAAAACAAGTTGTTGAAACGGCTCAAGCAAACGGTTATGATGTAGTAATTATTGCAGATCATGGTAATGCAGATAATGCATTAAACAAAGATGGTTCTGTGAATACTGCACACTCATTGAATCCAGTTCCATTTATCTGGGTTACTGATCAGAAAGATAAAAAAGTGAAGTCTGGTATTCTTGCCGACGTTGCTCCAACTATCTTAAACATCATGGGGCTTGAGATTCCAGCAGCCATGACAGGTCAAGTACTTATTGAAGAGTAAACCCGCAGGGTTCTAATCATATATTATAGAAGAAGCTGTCTGACTTATAGGCAGCTTCTTTTTATTTTGTTGGTTATCGTATAATGTGAGAAAGAAAGCTTGAAATATGAAAAAAACCTGTTTCTTTGCACGTTATTAAAAATGTGATGATTATTAATAAGAGGTATGTCTAAACGAGATTTCATCGAACTATTAGCCCCTGCCAAGAATTTAGAGTATGGCGTGGCTGCTTTTGATTATGGAGCGGATGCAGTATATATTGGGGGACCAAGCTTTGGTGCAAGAGCCAATGCAGGTAACAGTATACAAGATATTGAATCTTTAGTTCGTTATGCCCATCGTTATGATGGCGATGTGTTTATGGCATTGAATACCATTCTCTATGACCATG
Source organism: Prolixibacteraceae bacterium (assembly GCA_028377305.1). Classification (GTDB taxonomy): domain Bacteria; phylum Bacteroidota; class Bacteroidia; order Bacteroidales; family Prolixibacteraceae; genus Halosquirtibacter. The sequence goes on from JAONJW010000062.1 coordinate 3,268, forward strand.
AATTAGAAGAGGCTCACCGCATTATATGGGAAGCATATCATGCTGGTGTAGATGCTTTGATTGTTCAAGATATGGGAATATTAGAGATGGATTTACCTCCCATTTCATTACATGCAAGTACCCAAACCAATAACTTCACTTTAGAGAAAGTCTCTTTTCTTGAGAAGGTAGGTTTTGATAGGGTGGTATTGGCAAGAGAGTTATCTTTAGAGGAGATAACAAATATCGCTTCACATACTGATGTCGAGTTAGAGGCATTTATTCATGGAGCTTTATGTGTTAGCTTAAGTGGACAATGCTATATGAGTGCTTACAATGGCGCTCGTAGTGCCAACAGAGGAGCATGTGTTCAATCGTGTCGTAAAACTTACTCTTTAATAGATGCAAATGACACAAAATGGGTAGATAATAAGTACCTATTGTCATTAAAGGACATGAACCAAACCCATTCGTTAAAAGAGATGGTTGACAGTGGTGTCCAATCCCTCAAGATAGAGGGACGATTAAAAGACATCACATATCTGAAGAATTCTGTTGGACACTATCGTAGAAGTATAGATGAGATATTAAATAATGACCATACTAAAAGACGAAGTTCTGTTGGTAAGACGGTCTATGATTTCACTCCTGATCCAAAGAAGAGTTTCTCTCGAGATTTTACACCATATTTTATTAATGGAAAGCAAAATTCGATAGCGAACTTGGATACACCAAAGTCATTAGGAGAATATATTGGAGAGGTAGATGAGGTTTCTAAGAAATCTTTTACCATCAAATCCGAAGTAGAGTTAGCAAACAACGATGGTTTAGTCGTAGTGCAATCTAATGCACAGACCGAAGGTGTAAAAGTAAATACTGTGGTGGGAGATCGTATCTTTCCACAACGAATGATCCCACTATCTAAAGGAGATCAAGTCTATCGAAACTATAACCACCAATTTTTACACTCCTTAGAGAAGAGTCGTACATCACGAAAGAGAGCTCTACAGGTTGAGGTGACGGAGGGGGCAGAGATAATTACGATTCGATTTCATGTAGATGAGCATCGTTTTGTCGAGCAATATCTAGATAGAAAAGAGTTGGAGATAGCCAAGAATGAAGAGGCTGCAAAATCGAATATTGAGAAGCAACTATCGAAATTAGGAGATACTCCGTTCTATATGTCTCAATATCGTTTTGATCTTTCGAATGCTCCTTTTATTCCAAATAAAGTCTTGTCACAAGTACGACGTGAGTTGGTGGAAGCTTTAATTGGAATATTAGAAGAGACACATATCGATGGATCAACGCTTATTCCGAACCATGTCCCTTATATTGAAAATGAGGTGGACTATAGGGCCAATGTGGCCAATCGCTTAGCTGTTCAGTTCTATGAAAGACATCAGGCGAAGGTCAAAGAGATGGCTTTAGAGATCTCGAAAGGCACTCGAAAGAATAAGATGTTAATGCATACCAGATATTGCATCTTAAACGAGATAGGGAAGTGTATGAAGAGAGGTCATCAATTCGCACTTCCATTGATGCTTGTAGATGAAAAACAACAGTATCGTCTTGATTTTGACTGCAAGAACTGTTTTATGGAGATCTACAGTACCAAATAATAAAGTAACTTTTTAAGCAAGGATTGACCTTTAACGATTAATGTATCAAAAGGTTAGAAATATTTATATCTTTGCAGCAAATATATTTAAGATATCATAATGAAGCACAAATCAGGCTTTGTCAGTATTGTCGGTAACCCAAACGTAGGAAAATCGACATTGATGAATGGACTTGTTGGAGAGAAACTCTCTATTATTACAAGTAAGATGCAGACAACTCGTCACCGCATCAAGGGAATCGTAAATGGAGATGATTTCCAAATTATCTACTCGGATACCCCAGGTATCCTTAAACCAAACTATAAGCTTCAAGAGTCTATGTTGAAGTTTGTAGATTCAGCGCTTGTGGATGCAGATGTAATTCTTTACGTTACAGATGTATTTGAGAGATGGGATAAAAACCAAGAGTATCTTGAGAAGTTACAAGCAACAGATACTCCAATTCTTTTGGTTCTAAATAAGATTGATATCTCAGACCAAGAGACCGTAGATCAGTTGATCAAAGATTGGCAAGAGCGTCTTCCTAAGGCAGAGATACTTGTGATCTCGGCACTTAGAAAATTCAACCTTAACTACATCTTCGATCGTATCGTCGAACTTCTACCTGAAGCGCCTCCCTATTTCGAGAAGGATCAGCTAACAGATAAGAGTGAGCGTTTCTTTGTACAGGAGATCATCCGAGAGAAGATTTTGGTACACTATAAGAAAGAGATTCCTTACTCTGTGGAGATTGAAGTAGAGGAGTTCAAAGAGGAGCCAGAAATCATTAAGATACGTGCCATAATACACGTGATACGATCGAGCCAGAAAGGTATTATCATTGGACACCAAGGGTTAGGTCTACGTCGTGTAGGAACAGAAGCACGTAAGGATATGGAAGAGTTCTTCGGGAAACAAGTATTCCTTAAGACCATCGTTAAGGTCAACAAGGACTGGAGAGATAAAGACAATCAATTGAAGAACTTCGGATACAACGAATAAAATAACAACGAATATAAGCATGAGTGGTATAGTAGCTGTTGTAGGACGCCCAAATGTTGGGAAATCAACTCTTTTTAATCGTTTCACCGAATCACGTAAGGCCATTGTTAATGATGTGGCTGGAGTAACTCGTGATCGTAACTATGGTAAAGTAGAGTGGAATGGTAGAGAATTCTCTATCATTGATACAGGTGGGTATGTTCATGGATCAGATGATATCTTTGAAGATGCTATTCGCAAACAAGTACATTTGGCTATTGATGAAGCGGATGTTATCTTGTTTGTTGTGAATGTGGAAGATGGCATTACAGAGCTTGACAATGGAGTTGCTGAGCTACTTCGTAAGTCAGACAAAGAGTTCATACTAGTGGTGAATAAGGTGGATAACAACAAAAGGTCTCTAGATGCAACCGAGTTCTATTCGTTAGGATTGGGAGACTATTTTAATATCTCATCTATCAATGGTAGTGGAACAGGTGATCTTCTGGATGAAGTGGTTAATAAACTCCCAAAAGAAGTAGAGCAAGAAGATCTTGACCTTCCTCGTTTGGCTTTCGTTGGTCGTCCTAATGTAGGTAAATCATCTACCGTAAATGTACTTTTGGAAGAGGATCGTAATATTGTTACAGATTTAGCTGGAACAACACGTGACTCGATCTCTACACGTTTCTCTAAGTTCGGTCATGACTTCTTGATGGTGGACACGGCTGGATTACGTAAAAAACGTAATGTAAATGAAGATGTAGAATTTTACTCTACGCTTCGTGCTGTTAGAACTATTGAGAATTCAGATGTTTGTATTCTGATTCTTGATGCAACAAGAGGAGTGGAGGCACAGGATGTATCGATCTTCAACTTGATCCAACGTAACCGTAAAGGTTTAGTGGTGATGGTCAATAAGTGGGACTTGATTGAAGACAAAGATACCAATACTGTTAATGAGTTTAAGGAGAAGTTATTCCGTCGTTTTGCGCCGTTTGTGGACATTCCAATTGTCTTTACATCTGCGGTAACAAAACAACGTATTATCAAGGTACTTGAGGAAGCAATGGCTGTATATGAGAGACGTACTAAGCGTATTCAAACATCTGCTATTAATGATGTGATGCTACCGGTGATAGAGGCTTATCCACCGCCAGCTTACAAAGGAAAGTATATCAAGATCAAGTATGCGATGCAACTTCCAACGCATGCTCCGACATTTGCTTTCTACTGTAACTTACCTCAGTATATCAAAGATCCATATAAGAGATATCTAGAGAATAAGTTTAGAGAGCATTTCGATTTAACAGGAGTTCCTATTCAGATCTTCTTTAGAAAGAAATAGTAAAGACCATATCTTGGTACAATATAAAAAAAGCACTGCCTATTATAGCAGTGCTTTTTTCATTAATAATCAATCTTGTTGAATTTGATAAATTTCTCTGCTTTCTTAAATCCATGTTCGTAGGAATATTTGATCAACGACAAACCTTCTTTCTCGTCTTTCTCTACTCCTCTACCTTTATATAGACAGACCCCTCTCATATACTTGGCAGCAATAGTACCTTGACTATCCCCTTTTACGAACAATTGGTAAGCCTTCTCAAGATCTCGTGCGGTTCCATTTCCTTTGTATAAACCAGTTCCAGCACAATAAACACCTACTCTATGGTTATGTTCTGCTGCCATATTATAGTACTTGAAAGCTAGTGTATCACATCTCTTGATTCCTCCACGACCTGTTCTATGTAATTTAGCTAAGTTGCACATAGCATCTCCCATACCCTGCTCAGAAGCCTTGGCAAACATTTCACCTGCCTTAAGTGTATCCTTGGGAAGTCCTTTCCCACTCATATAAATGAGCCCTAAGGCATTTAATGCATATCCATCCTTTTGTTCTGCAAATTTAAATATGGTTTCTAATGCTTTCTTACGCGCAATTTCATCTCGCGAACGGTAAAGGATGTATCTTGACCTTTCTACTAACAGTGAAGTCTTACGATCTGGAGCATCACTACCTCGGATGTTTGATATAGGAAGTAGAGATATTGCAATTGTTATAAGAAGTAACCACCTCATATTCTGTTGATTTTAATTATACTACACAAACGATTATGTAAACAATAGGACAATAATATAAAAAAAATAACGAGAATATTGTAATTTTATAATCTTTCACTTTTAGTGTGTAAAATTAAACATTTCCTTTCACTTTTTTTGACATATGTGTGTTATGGGAGAGTATTGTGATCGCCGTTCTCGTTCAGAAAGTATTTATTCTAAATCTATAATTTTTTGTACTTTTGCAACAAAATAGAAAGCAGTATGCTGTATTTTCCTAATGCAAAAATTAATATAGGTCTAAATGTCGTTTCAAAGAGAGACGATGGGTTTCATAATCTCTCGACCTTATTCTATCCACTACAGTTATGTGATGGATTAGAAATCGTTGAAAATGGATTAGATCACACTAGGTTCACCCAGTCGGGTTTAATAATAGAGGGAAACCTAACAGATAATCTAGTATATCGTGCCTATCAACTCATTAATGAACGGTATGATATTCCACATATAGATATTCATCTACATAAAAAAGTGCCATTTGGAGCAGGTCTAGGTGGTGGTTCCGCAGATGCATCTTTTATGCTTAAAGCGCTGAATGAGATGTTTGAGCTGAGCATATGTACTCAAGAACTGATAGATTTATCACTCACTCTTGGTAGTGATTGTCCTTTCTTTATCTTGAATAGACCTAGTTTGGCAAAAGGGAAAGGTGAAGTTTTAGCTCTATCAGAGCTTAGCTTATCTGGTTATCGTTTGGTTTTGATTAATCCAAACATTATGGTTTCCACTCCAGAAGCCTTTCGTTATGTAACTCCACATGATCCCGAAATTTCATTGAACGATGCTATAAAGTTGCCTGTTAAAGAATGGAAGCAGAAGGTAAAAAATGATTTTGAGAAGAGTGTCTTTAGTCAATATCCAGCTATCCAAGAGCTAAAAGAAATGCTTTATGCAGAAGGAGCTGAGTATGTATCTATGAGTGGAAGTGGTTCATCTGTGTTTGGGTTATTCAGAATAGATGTTGATTGGAATCGAGATGCGTTTGATCCATCCTATTTTGTTTGGGAAGAGATCATAAAATAGAGTCGTTAATATCATAAAATAATAATCATTGGATACAAAAGAATTAGTAAGTCGTATTGATTTAAATCCACAAGTGTGTACCTTAAAAGGGTATTTAAAAAAAGATGGTCAAGTTCGTTATAGTTGTGATGGGCTAAAAGGTTCTGCGGCACCACTCTATTTATGGTCAGTCTTAACTTCACACAAAGGAATAGGCTTAATTATTGCCAATGATCAAGAGGCTGCAGCCTATTTCTATGATGATATTCAACGCTTTTATAATCCAAATAATCTTCATTTTTTCCCTTCTTCTCATCGTCGTCATCTAGATTTAGATCGCATTGAAAGTGAGAATGTTATTCAACGTACCGATGTGCTAAATGCTGTCAGTAGTAAGGAGAAAGCTATTGTTGTAACCTACCCTGAGGCTATTGCCGAGAAGATTGTTGAGGTGAAGACACTACAAACCATTACACTTCCGATAAAAGTAGGAGACAGCATAGGCACACCATTTCTACAAGAGACCTTTGAAGAGTATGGATTTGAGCGAGTCGATTTCGTGTATGAACCCGGACAATACTCAATTCGAGGGTCCATCGTGGATATCTTCTCTTTCTCTAATGAAGATCCTTACCGAATCGATTTCTTTGGTGATGAAGTGGACTCCATTCGTATATTCGATATTGAATCACAAATCTCCAAATCAAGAGTCAAATCGATTGCCATTGTCCCGAATATTCAAGATGTTACCAAAGAGATTGAAAAATGTAATTTCTTCGAATTCCTTGGCAAAGAGTGCTTGGTAGCTGCGCAGGATATCTCTTTTATTGGAGAGAAGATTGATCATTTCTACGACCATTCTCAAAGCTATATAGAGCGTAGTCATTCAGATGTAATGATTGACGATGCTTTGATTAAATCTGATGCTTACTTCCAATCCATAGGTCTACTTTCAACCATTGAATATGGTCATAAAAGCTATTATAAAGAGGCACAGACATTCACTTTCAATATGTCAAATCAGCCTCTATTCCATAAAAACTTTGATCTTTTAGCTGAAGATCTACATAACCACACATTAGAAGGATACCAAAACTTGATTCTCTCTTCAAATGCGAAACAGTTACAGCGTGTTAGAGCAATATTCAACGACAAGGGATACAATGAAGAGTTTGAAGATATGCTTACTTCTGTAAGCGAGGGCTTTGTCGATCATGATCTTAAATTGTGTATCTATACTGACCATCAAATCTTTGAACGTTATCACCGTTTTCGTCTTAAATCACAGAAATCTTCAAAATTAGCCATTACACTTAAGGAGCTTCAGAAGTTGAGTCCTGGCGACTATGTGGTACATATCGACCATGGGGTAGGGCAGTTTGCTGGGCTTGTCCGCACTGAAGAGAATGGCAAGGTTCAAGAGTCTTTGCGACTTGTGTTTAAAGGAAATGACTCTTTGCTTGTTAGCATTCATGCTCTACATCGTATCTCGAAATACAAAGACAAAGAGGGAACGGAACCCAAGTTGAATAAACTAGGGACTTCTACTTGGCAGAAGATGAAAACAAAGACTAAGTCAAAGGTAAAAGACATTGCCAAAGACTTAATTGCACTTTATGCCAAAAGAAAACAAGAGAAGGGCTTTGCGTTTAGTGAAGACAGCTATCTACAACAGGAGCTAGAGGCTTCCTTCATATACGAAGATACCCCAGATCAAAATAAAACAACCTTAGCGGTTAAGCAAGACATGGAGAAGCAGATCCCTATGGATCGTTTGGTCTGTGGTGATGTGGGATTCGGAAAAACAGAGGTCGCTATACGTGCTGCTTTTAAGGCCGTTTGCGATAGTAAACAAGTGGCTGTTTTAGTCCCAACAACCATCTTGGCCTTCCAACACTATAAGACCTTTATTCAGCGTTTAGAGGACCTTCCTTGCAATGTTGCATACATCTCTAGGATGCGTAAGCCTAAGGAGATCAAAGAGGTGCTACAAGGCTTAAAAGAGGGTAAAATTGATATTGTTATAGGAACCCATAAATTGGTCGGTAAGGATGTAGTCTTTAAAGATCTAGGCCTATTGATAATCGATGAAGAGCAGAAGTTCGGTGTAGCCGTCAAAGAGAAGTTGAAAAAATTCAAAGTGAATGTAGACACACTGACACTTACTGCCACACCAATTCCACGTACCCTACAGTTCTCGCTAATGGGGGCTCGCGACCTTTCAGTGATCAACACTCCGCCACCCAATCGTTATCCTATTTTAACCGAAGTACATGGTTTCAACGAAGAGATAATCAAAGAGTCTATCGAATATGAGCTGGAGCGTGGCGGACAGGTCTTCTTTATAAACAATCGTGTACAAAACATCCACGAAGTGGAAACCATGATACAACGTGTCTGCCCAGGTGTTAGAACCGTCGTAGGACATGGACAGATGGATGGGGCCTCTCTAGAGAAGGTCATGCTGTCGTTTATTGCAGGGGAGTATGATGTGTTGATTGCCACTACTATTATCGAATCGGGATTAGATATTCCTAATGCCAATACGATTATTATTAACCATGCCCATCAATTTGGATTGAGTGAGCTTCACCAATTAAGAGGACGTGTGGGACGATCAAATAAAAAAGCGTTTTGCTATCTCCTTGCACCTCCAATGTCCTCTCTTCCTGCCGAGTCACGTCGTCGTTTAGAGGCGATCGAAGAGTTCTCTGAGTTGGGGAGTGGTTTCAATATTTCGATGCAAGATTTGGATATCCGCGGAGCTGGAAATATGTTAGGGGGTCAACAAAGTGGATTTATTGCCGACATTGGGTTTGAAACCTATCAGCGTATTTTGAATGAAGCCATTCACGAACTGAAAACAGAAGAGTTCAAAGATATATTCGATGACGAGGTAGAGAATGATAAAGAAGCTCGTAAAGCTTTTATGAATGTGTCGTATGTGCAAGATTGTCAAATAGAGACAGACATGGAGTTGTTGTTCCCAAGCGATTATGTAGAGAACACAGCAGAGCGTATGATTCTGTACAATGAATTAGACAATATAGAGTGTGTTGAAGACCTAAATCTATTTATCCAGAATACGGAAGACCGATTCGGGAAGATGCCTCAAGAGGCCACTGAGTTGACTAAAATTGTCCAACTAAGATGGGCTGCACAGAGTATTGGTATTGAAAAGATCCGCTTGAAGAAAAAGCGTATGATCCTTGACTTTATCTCCGATCCTCAATCCCCATTCTATAGTTCCGCAGAATTTACTGCTATTTTACAGTGGCTACAACAGAATCCTGGTAAAGCGGGAATGAAACAAGAGAAAGATCGAATACGATTGACTTTTATCAAGATATTCGATGTCAATGATGCATTGGAGGCCATGAAGTCTTTGTCTCCGACCAAATAGGTTGCATAGTGATTTAAGACATAAAAAGAGAAGCCCAAGCTATGTTCATAGCTTGGGCTTCTCTTTTTATGTCTTAAATCACTATTGCCTAACAATACTATTATACCCATTTGATAATGAAATGAGCTATAAGATCTTGTATATATTCTGTTTAAAAGACAGTGAAGAACCAGCTCATCAAAGTAGTATTATCGATAGACATCAATGACTATTTAATCAACTTAGAGATGGCTTTAAAGGCAGGTTCTTTCGCCGATCCTGCCAATTCAAATAAGATAGACTCATAAGTTGTCAGCGTAATTCCCTCTGATTCGAAACGACGTAAAGCAATTTTCTTATCCAACTTCTTACGTGAGTCTACTGCATCCACAACAACAATCGGATTGTATCCAGCATCTTTCAAATCGAGTGCCGTCTGCAGTACACAAATGTGTGATTCAATACCTGTGATAATCACATTTTTTGCTTCATGGGCATTCAAGAAACTTTTACACATCTCGTGACCATAACAACTAAAGTCAGCCTTGTCAAATGAGGTGAAATTCTCCACCAACGACTTAATCTCTTCGATGGTCTCTCCCAATCCTTTAGGATACTGCTGTGAAAAGATCGTAGGAACTCCAAGCTCTTTCAACCCAGAGATAACAATCTGATTATTATTGATGACCTCCTTTGGGGTTCGCATTACAGGAACTAATTTCTCCTGTAGATCGATGATCAATGCAACGGTATTTTCTCTTGTGATTCTCATTGAACAATAGCTCTTATAATGTATAAATCAGTTATTTTTTTGCCTGTCTTTTTGACTTCTCTCCTAAATAGCCTCCGTGGTGTCTTTTGGCATATTGCTCATTAGTAAATCCGATCTTTCTCATGGTCAAATTCACTAGAATATCGCCGATTACGGTCATTGTGGTCGTTGAGGTACTAGGGGTTAATCCTAATGGACATAGCTCCTTTGGGTCTCCTGTAAGAAGAACAATATCTGCAATATCTGCAAGTTCGCTATCTCCTTTTGATGTGATGACAATTAGTGGCAATCCCGGATATAAATTTTCGGCTAAGTGAACCAACTTGACGATTTCACTAGTGCGTCCCGAGTTGGAAATCAATAGCAATACATCATTAGGTTGAATCACTCCAAGATCTCCATGCTGTGCTTCACTAGGGTGAAGAAAGATCGATGGTGTTCCTGTCGAACAGAAAGTCGTTGAGATGTTTAAAGCAATCTGACCTGCTTTACCCATTCCACTAGTTACTAACTTTCCGCCTTTTTTCTGGACGTGTAGCTCTATAATCTCAATAGCTTTCTCGAAATCATTGTCCTGTGGAATATTTAATACAGCCTGTGCTTCACGTTGTAGTAAATCTGCGATAATATTTTTCACTTTATATAAAGATATAACGATGGGTGACTACGATATTTATTTTTCCAATACAATATCGAAATAGATCGTGATCATTTGCAATATTGTATTGAGATTATTCAAGAAAATAAAGAAAATACTCTCTCTTTTCTTTTGCAAAAGTAATTCAAAAAAGGCTGTGTATGAAAAAGTGTATGTTATTTATTTAAACGACCAACAAAAAATAAAGGCTGGAAATGTGCAAAGCCAAACGATAATTTGTATTTTTCACATATAATTCTTTCCCGATATTTACTAGGGAGATACGATAATACATTCGTGACATTTTAAATTACTTAAGAGATGGCCTTTAAAGAATTAACTGAATTTGTAGATCAACTGGATCGAGAGGGAGAACTGATACGAGTCAAGGAGAAAGTCTCCATTGACATGGAAATTACTGAAATTGTCGACCGTTTTTCGAAAAGCGACCGTGGAGGTAAGGCACTATTGTTCGAAAACAATGGAACCGAATTCCCTGTTTTAATCAATGCTATGGGATCTACAAAAAGAATATCTATGGCCTTAGGGTGTTTTACTCTCGACCAAGTAGGTGAGCGTATCCACCAAGTATTCTCCGAACTAACATCTCCTAAACTGAGTTGGTTCGATAAGTTTAAAATGATTCCAACATTAAAAGGAATTGCATCTTGGATGCCCCAAAGATCTAAAGGCCGTGGGAAATGTCAGGAAGTGGTTCTTAAAGGTGAGGATGTCGACTTATCTAAGCTGCCAATACTAAGATGTTGGCCTGCCGATGGTGGCCCATTTATTACCCTTCCTTGTGTGATAACAGAAGATCCTGACACAAAGATTCGAAATGTAGGAATGTATCGTATGCAGGTTTTAGACAATAAAACCACTGGAATGCACTGGCATAAACATAAAACCGGTGCGCGACACTACAATAGACACAAAGAACTTGGGACCAAGATGCCTGTTTCTGTTGTATTAGGAGGAGATCCCTCCCTAATATTCTCTGCAACGGCACCGCTGCCAGACAACATTGATGAGTACCTATTGGCTGGATTCCTTCGCGACGAAGCCGTAGAGCTGGTGAAATGTGTAACCAATGATCTGTACGTTCCTGCAAATGCCGATATCATTATTGAAGGGTACGTAGATCCCGAAGAGGAACTTGTGTGGGAAGGACCATTTGGAGACCACACCGGATTCTACTCTCTAGCGGATTGGTATCCAAAATTTCATGTGACCTGTATCACCTACAAGAATAGAGCTATATATCCTGCGACCATCGTAGGTATTCCACCGATGGAAGATGCCTACATCCAACGAGCATCCGAACGCATATTTCTGACGCCGATGAAGCTAGTGATGGTTCCTGAGATTGTTGATATGGATCTTCCACCTGCTGGTGTAGCCCACAATATCACCATAGCCCAGATAGATAAAACCTTCGCTGGCCAAGCCCACAAAGTGGCTTACAGTATGTGGGGAGCTGGTCAGATGATGTTTAATAAGATATTGGTGGTGACCAATGGAGAGAAGTCCAATGTACACAGCTACCGTCGTGTAGCACGAATCATCTCTAAAAATGTAGATGTTGCAAGAGATATTTTCTTCTCAAGAGGACCAATGGATGTTCTTGATCATTCGTCCGATGCTTTTGCTTTTGGCTCGAAGATGGGAATCGACGCTACAGTTAAATTGCCTGAAGAGAAAAGTGGCGCAGAAGAAGAAGTGGTCGAAGGCAAGCCAATTCATTTTGTCGCTCCCAATTCCCATCTCAACTACATCGACTCCTTTGACGGATCCTTGTGGGAAGAAGGCATCTCCGTTTTAATTATTGCAGTAAATAAAAACCAGCACTTCGATATTAAAGAGGTGAGTAAATATATTATAGACGAAAAAGCTTTTGCTCCAGCCAAATTTATCATTTTGGTTGACAAGGGTGTAGAGATTACCGACTATGATTTTGTAAGCTGGTATAGCTCTGGAAATATCGACCCTATAAGAGATTGTAAAATATATGATCCATTATTTCCAAATGGACCAAGCCGAATAATTATCGATGGAACACGTAAAACAGTAGCTAATGACGGGTTTAAAAGGCTTTGGCCCAATCCTGTTGTTTCGGATGATGAAATGATTAAACAAGTGGACACCCGTTGGGACAATCTTGAGTTAGGATCATTTATATCTTCACCATCAAAAAGATATAAATCCCTACAACGTGGGACTGGAGCTATTGCAGAAGACATCGAATAGAAAACCAATCTAATTGTAAATATCATGAAGAATATTTATTTAAGTTTTTGCATGATCCTATTTATAGAGCTCTTTGGAGGAATGATAGCTTATGGAGAAGAAAATAAATCTAAATCACATACAAGCCTCTGGAGCTCAGTTTGGGACGAAAAAGTTAATGATGTAGCCTTTAAAAAGGTGGGTGCAACATTAGAAACACCTTATACTATTCAAGAGTTAGTCGATATTTTAAACACGACTCTATTTCTTGGGATAGAAGTGGTGAGTCAAAAAACAGAGACTCTGAAAATTAGAATTAATAAATCAGAGGATATGACTCAACACATGGGGTCTAGTGGAGCTAGAACCTGTCTTGGAATTATCACCTTTACCTTGACAGAGAATCTGAGAGTAAAGAAAGTAGATATGGATTTTGACTTTGGTTCCCATGCCTCTCCAGGTGTTTACTCTAGAGCAGATTTCGTACAAGCATTCTAAAATGAAAATAGTTCTAGGAGAAGGAACCATGCATCCTTCTCCTTTTTTTATTTTTATCTCATATCTCCTCGTCCAAAAATAGCACTTTGTTAATACACCTCCTTTGACAATACTATCCCTTATTTATCTATAAAGACATTTATATCCTTGCGTTGATTCCCGTAACTTCCACAAAATAACGCAGACAGAGTTTAATTTACACTACCCTTTTGTCTCCGATAGTCAAACCCCTCTTCCCTTATAAAATCTAGCTAGCCCCTGAAATAACCATGCCTTTGCAAACCCTTTACCCGTACTTAACCCGTACCTAATCCGTATCTAATCCGTACCTAATCCGTCCTTTATCCATGGTTCGTCCATGCTTCCTCCATGCTTTGTCCATCGATATGCTGAAATCGATGGATTAACCATGGACCATTCATGAATAAACCATGGATAAAGGACGGGTTAG
>JAONJW010000063.1 GCA_028377305.1 Prolixibacteraceae bacterium
TCATCAAGATTTTCAAAAACAACATCTTGAGCCGTATGAATAAATCCGAATGCTTCTCTAATTGTAGACATCGGAGGAGAGATCAACTCGATTTGACTCTCCGAGAAATCTGTCGTTATAAAAGGATGAGTTGATTTATCTCCCAATAATGCAGGATGAGACAATAAGGATAATCGTCCATCCTTATCCACTCTCAAAGCCTCTTTTTCTATACCAAAAAGACCTTCAAGTAACAAGCCTGGAGCCTGTTTATTTATGTTCTTTAACCACTGTTCCATTGTAACCTTTTCTTTTATGAAACACTATTAATACCATGACTGTTAATAAAACACCTTTAAGAATACTTGTTGCCGAAATACTCCACCAAATACCAGATAACCCTATTGGTGTTGAAAAAGCGAGATAGTAAGCAATAGGGATACGAGCAGACGACAATAAGATACTATTTATCGGAGGAATAATTGTCATTCCTAACCCATTTAATGTTCCTATTCCTATCATCTCTGAGGCCATAAACACCTGGGAAACACCAATGATTCGAAGATACCATGCACCTCCTTCAATTATCTCAGGACTATCCACAAATAGACGGATAAGATACTCTGGAAACAAAAGAAATGTAAGTGTTAACACCCCACCTATACTTCCAGATAACATCAAAGCTTGTTTATAAGTTTGCTTAATATCATTGTATTTTCCAGCACCATAAAGCTGACCAACCATAATAGTTGAAGCTTGAGAGATACCTGCGACAAGTGTAAAGGTAATCGATTCTATTTGGATTCCTATCTTCTGAATAGCGATAGCATCCGTACCAAACGATGCTATAAATTTCCCCATAACGATGTAGATCAACCCGAAAATTATTCGCTGTACAGAGGATGGAAATCCAAGTTGAATAATCTCTTTCAAACATTGTATCCCACGATCCTTTAGGTTAACCTGAAGATATGATTTACGATGAACTTCCTTCGCTAAGAAAAATAATGTGACTGTTTTTGAGATTAATGTAGCTACAATTGCTCCCTGTACACCTAAATCTAATATAAAGATCAATACTGGATCTAGTATAATATTCAAAATAAAACCTATCGAATTTATCTTAAATGCCCGTTTGGTCTGCTTATAACTATTGAGAATACTGATAAATAACAAATTCAAAAAAGTAATTATAGCTCCCCATGACCCGAGGAGTAGATAATTACTTGCAGCTTCGTTGACCCATGGATTATCCATTTGAAACATGGATATCCAATAGTCAGTATTACTGCCCATAATCATCGAAAAAACAATCGCCAACACCATCATACCGACCAGTCCACTCTTAGCGATAATCTTCGAGCCGAGCTCTTGTTTCGCTCCTATCGACTGAGATAGCTTTACATTTACCCCCACAGTTATAATCGATGACAAAGCCCATCCCAAATTCAAGAAAAAACCTGCTGTTCCTACAGCAGCAACAGCATCTCCCCCTAGCTTACCGACCCAAATCATATCGACAAAATTATAGGTAAGCTGAAGCAGTTGGGAACCAACCATTGGAAGAGCCAATGCCATCATTGAACGAAGACCCGTTGAATATTTTTTTTGTTTTAAACTCATCTACACCTTGATTTCAACACCATTATTTTCGCAAAGATACGAACATAGACCATGGACAAAATACGCTACCCTGATTCTTACATAATATTAAGAATTAACCTCAACAACCACTACAGGCATCTTCCTACTAACTAACAAGTTAAAAAAGTTAAAGCTTATACAATAAATAGAAAGAATGCAAAATATTATAAAAAAAGTTACATTTGATCCATCAAGCTTAGTAAAATACTAGATGAAAAATACCAACGAAATGGATTTGAAATATAAAAACCAACACCAAGTATACTCATTTCAAGTAGATTTTAGAAAACAGATGCGTCCTTCTTCAATGGTGCGTATCTTCCAAGAAGCCGCTACGAATCATGCAGAACAACTAGGGGTAGGATATGAAGCACTCATGGCTGAAGGTATTTTCTGGGTGCTTTCAAAAATAGAGGTCAATATCATTGAACCTATATTTTGGGAGGATGTATATACCATTGAAACATGGCCAGTTGTTTTTGAAGGACTACTTTTCCGTAGAGACTTTATCTTTAAAAAAAATGATCGAATCATATGTGAAGGAAGCTCGGGTTGGTTACTTGTTAACGAAGAAAAACGAAGACCTGTACGTCCATCTAATTTAAAAGTTGATTTTCCTTGTATCACAAACGAAGGTGTAAATAAATATTTTCAACAAAAGATCGAAGTAGAGCATGATAAAATCGAAGAGATTATAAATGTCGGATACAGCGATATAGACATGAATCAACATGCCAATAATACGCGTTATTTTGACTGGCTACTACAATGTATTCCACAAAAAACACTGCAAGCAAAACAAATTAAATCTATAACGATAGAGTATTTAAAAGAAGCTGAATGGGGAGATACCTTAGATGTAAAAATGGATGAATTGGAATCCAATAGCTCCTCAACAATCAATGTAGAGGCTATTAATCGGGCCAATGGAAAAACCTGTTTTAGGGGAAGATGTATCCTTGAATAACTATTCTTATTAACTAATCTTAACAACGCCCCCAATTTCACGATATGACCTTGAGGGCGTGTTCTTATTTAGTGTATAATCGACCTTGGTAGGTATTCATTGCTTCAAGTTTCTTTTCTAGTTTTGCAACAAATTCAAAATTTTTCAATCCCCACTTTGGAGCAACTAGCAATTCTGGCGGGGCAGTACTAATAAAACGCTCAACAATAATATTTGGATTTAATATCTCAAGATAGTCTATCACAATTTCCATATACTCTTCTGCACTATAGAGTGAAAAAAGCTCTGGATTTTCAAGATACTGGCGATACATCTTTGTTCCTCTATGTATCTGAAGTTGATGCAATTTAAGGTTCTCTATCGGGAGTTCAGAAACAACGCGTGCCTGTTCTAAAATTAACTCTCGGTCCTCTCCTGGAAGACCTAGAATAGTATGAATACAATTATGTATTCCTCTTTCATGAAGTGAATTAATTGCCTCTTCAGCTTCCTCAAACGAATGACCACGATTAATAAAATCTAAAGTGTTATTATTGGTAGATTCAACCCCTAACTCTACCATTATATAGTGATCTTTAGATAATTCAGCTAAATAATCAAGAACCTCTGTCGTTAAACAGTCTGGACGAGTTGCAATAACGAGTCCAATAACATCAGGGTGATCAAGAGCCTCTGTGTAAAACCTTTTTAGTACCTCAAAAGGTGCATAAGTATTA
This sequence comes from Prolixibacteraceae bacterium, assembly GCA_028377305.1. Lineage (GTDB taxonomy): Bacteria > Bacteroidota > Bacteroidia > Bacteroidales > Prolixibacteraceae > Halosquirtibacter. Next base: position 3,307 of record JAONJW010000063.1, read on the forward strand.
GAGAAAGCTTGAAAATATGCCAAGAACGAAATCGCATTATATTTCTTTTTAAAGAATTCTACGCCTTGATCAATCTGAGTAGTAATTGAAACTTTCAGATTAGTGTAAGATGGAGTGAATGTGTCATTATTACAGTACGTACAACCTCCTTTTGCCTTTGTTCCATCTCTATTGGGACAAGTGAAGCCTGCATCAATAGAAACTTTTTGCACCCTTCTTTCAAATATACGTTTAAAGTGGGTGGAAAAATCATTATATCTTTTGGGATGTCCCCAACTATATGAATTATTCATCTATCTATCTTTCTTTGCATTAATAATTTGACAAAGATACAAAACCATATTACGAATAAAAGATTTTGCAAAAAGATGTCAAAAGACATATAACTGACAATTATTTTGTTGACATTAACCAACATTTTACTTAACTTGAAATCAAAATAAACTCTATTTTCCAATGATGAATAACAAGCCTACACATCAAAAATCACCAGTCACTGAAGAACAAATACACCATCAACTACAGCAATTTAGGGATGGATTTCCAAGTATTGTATTAAAAAAAAGTGCCACCATAGGAGACGGTATTAGAAAATATGACACCGAAGAAATATCGAATCATATAGCTTACTATGAGAATGCTATAGAAACCGGAGTTCATATAACAAAATTCGTTCCTGCTTCAGGTGCTGCCACAAGAATGTTTAAACACCTTTTTGAAGTAAAAGAAGATCTTGAAGCTGGAATTGATTTAGATATGAATCATTCTAAAACAAACGAATTTTTCACCAATCTTCGCAAATTTGCGTTCTATAAGAATTTATGCGATAAAATCCCTGCAGCTGCGAATATCGAAATTGGTAATCTTAGTAATAAGATGGCCTTGGATATCATCCGAACACTTCTTGCAGAAGAAGGATTGAACTACTGCAATCTTCCCAAGGGAGTAATCAAGTTTCACCTATATGAAGATGAAATTAGAACTCCTTTTGAAGAACATTTGTATGAGGCAACACAATATGGTGCGGATAACAAGAGTCAATGTACCATTCATTTTACCGTTAGCCCAGAACACGAAAAGGTGTTTATGAAACTAACAAAAAAGGTAATCCATACTTTTGAGAAAAAGTTTAATGTAAAATATAAAGTAACGTTCTCTACACAAAATAACTCTACTGATACTGTTGCTGTAAATCCAGATAACACACCTTTTATTAATGAAGATGGAACTTATCTTTTTCGTCCAGGAGGGCATGGTGCACTAATAGAAAACTTAAATAAGCTTAATGCTGAGATGGTATTTATAAAGAATATCGACAATGTTACAACACAAAGTCGCTCAAAAGCTACAACCATAAACAAAAAACTCCTAGCCGGAGTACTATTACGTGAAAAAGATTATATTTTCAACTACCTAAAAAAGATCGACGAGGGGAATATTAATAGTAACGATATTTCTATTTTAGAAAAATACCTATTAAATAAATTATGTATAATTTTGCCTGATTCTTATCACGATTTTAATCTCGAAAAGAAAAAAGAAGCTATTTATACGATTCTACGTCGACCAATTAGGGTCTGTGGAATGGTTAAGAATGAGGGAGAACCCGGAGGTGGACCATTCTGGGCAAGAAACAATCATAATATATTTTCTTTGCAGGTAGTTGAAAGCAGTCAAATGAATCACGAAGATCCACAGCAACAAAGCCTGATCAGCGAAGCAACTCACTTTAACCCAGTAGACCTTGTATGCTATACAAGAGACCATAAAGGGAAACAATTCGATCTTAGAGATTTCACTGATCCTGAAACTGGATTTATTTCACATAAATCGAAGAATGGACGTCCACTAAAAGCATTAGAACTACCTGGGTTATGGAATGGGGCAATGGCAAATTGGAGTACCATATTCGTAGAAGTTCCATTATCAACCTTTACACCTGTTAAAGAAGTCAACGATTTGCTTAGAAAAGAGCACCAATTGTAGTTTTTTTCATTTTTTTGTTGGAAAATAAATGGTTCTCGTTATATTTGATAGCAAAATAAGGGATTTTTTTAACATTTAACTATATATTAGAATCTCCTTCTATATCATTTAAGGTATAGTCTTTTTCACCAAATCGGACTTTAATCTTGAAAATGATGATTTAGAGGGAATTTCTATTGGTTAGTTAGTGGATTAAAAATGATTAAGAATGGAACAAGAAGCCAATAACAACCAACGATCAGGGTCATGTGCCAAAGAAGCACATGCACTTATCCGTCGACTTAATCAAGGGGATGCAATCTATTATGATGTAGATCAATATGAAAACTTCATTGATTATTTTATTCAAAAGAATGAACTATCAAACTCACTTCGAATCGTTGAGTTTGCGAACCGTCAACATGATGGTGCCATTCCTTTATGGATAAAAAAGTCACAGATTATCTTTAATCTAGGTCAAATTGATGAAGCGATCTCTCTTGCAAAACATTGCATGAAATTTGAACCATCAAATGCTGAATTATATTATTTAGTTGGGACTGGCTATTTGAACAAAAATGATGGTGAAAGAGCAAAAAAGTACTTTGATCATACATTTCATTGTGAAAGCGAGCACCTAGATGAAATTCTTTTTAATATTGGATATGCTTATGAACAAGTTCTTGACTATCATAATGCTATAGAATTCTTTAGAGGAGCCATAAGAAACAATCCTAAGAATACCAATGCCATTTACGATCTAGCATATAGTTATGATAAAATTGGCAATTATAAAAAAGCTATATGGGCATATAATCATTACTTAGAACTTGATCCCTACAATACCTCTGTTTGGTTCAATTTGGGTATTGCTTTAAACCACACAAACAACCAAGATAAGGCACTTGAAGCTTATGAATATACTTTAGCAATCAATGACAAACATACTGCAGCTCTCTTTAACAAGGCCAACATACTTGCAAATCAATATCTTTATGACGAGGCGATTAAAGCCTACAATGAATATCTAGAATTAGACCCCGAATCAGATGAAGCTTATTGTTATATTGCGGATTGTTACTTTAATAAAAGAGAATATGGTGAAGCTTTAAATTCCTATAAACAGGCGATCAAAATAAATGGCACGAACGACAGTGCATGGTATGGAGGAGCATTAATTCTTCTTTTAACCGAAGATTACGATCAATGCATGTCTTTCTTAAAGCAGACAGTAAAGATTAACGCCGACATCTCAGATTATTGGATCTCCATAGGAAAGGTTTCCTTGATTCTCAATCAATACGAAGAAGCAGAGTATGCTTTTGAAAAAGCGATTAGCTTATCCCCAGAAGAGTCGGAGGTCTGGACTGAAATGGCATCTTTTTATCATCATTACGACCAAACGGCAATGGCTGTTGACACATTGAATCGATCAAAAGCATTTCTTTCTAATGATGTTGAAATTCTATACGCTCTATCAGCATACGCATATCTTGACCATCAACTTAACACGGGATACCAAAGTCTAAAAAAAGCCCTCTCTATTGATTCAGACTCTGCAGAAACACTATTATTTGAAGCATTTCCAGAACTAGAAAAAATTACTGAAGTTAAAGATCTACTGCATAAACAAAAGACTACAGTCAAGCTACCATAGCTTTCCAATGAATAAACTATACCCAAAAAGGATATCCATTTGACATGAATATCCTTTTCTTTTAAATATCTCATCAGACCAGTTTTCACCTCTCCCGATTTATTATAGATATACGCTCTAATTATTAATGCATTGGCTAAGAAACAGCCCATGTCCAACCTATTTCACCAAAATCAGCAATACGATTGATTCTATCAAACTCCCCATCCTCTATAATAGGGTTAGTGGAACTTTGACTCATACTGACAAATCCTTTTTTGAATCCTTAGCCTCTTGAAAGAAAGAACCAACAATATTTCCTAGATTAAAAAGAGATTTACTCATCAAATACCAAGGCATTTTACCTCGTTAAATAGTTAAAACATGCTGAGCGTTACTTTCCGAACCACCTATTTTTCGTAACATTTCAACTAAACTACGTTTTCTATTACTACTTTTGACACCACCAGTCGAGTCTTTATAGATGAAGTATATCACGCTCAATAACAAATTTAAGTTCCCTTATATCTCAAAATCAATTCAATTCTCACCCAAAGGAATCGAACGAATCGGATATGACTGAGCAATCATAACAACAGTCTTACTATTATCTCAAATGCAAGTTCTATCTTCTACATGGAGCCCGATAACTAAATTGGAATGCAAACCTCAAGGAACTAAGTAAAAGGATTCTCTTTAATATCACTTTTACTCTTCCCCCCCAGATACCACTTAATTCCGACACTAAGTCTTAGTCCATTCCAGTTAATCCTGTTCCTTCGATTCGAAGTTAACTTCACAGAGTTATTTTGATCTTTAATAGAGTAGACTAAAGAGCAGAAATTCAAATTATAACCAACATCAGTATATATGCAAGCTGACCGAACAAAAAAGAACGACAGACTAGCATAAGGCTCAAGAAACAGGCTAGTCTCAGTAATTACATTATCCAATCTACTATTTTTAACAATAAGATCATCGCCATAAACCCCTTTTTGATACAACTCATTCTTCACATTAAAATCAATATTAGAAAAAACCATTCCGAACTTTGTGCCGGATGAAAATCGTATAATCCACAATGGATTGGTTCGATAGGCTAAAAACATGGAGGAAGCAACACCATTAACATACATATCGCAAGTTGAACTCCCCGAATAATCACGTCGATTACTTCGAGCACCAGTTCTATACCAATCAAAATTTACACCGGTAGTAAAATTATCCCACTGATAGCCATATTGAAGAGAAAATGAACTTGTACGAGGAAAAATCTCCACAAGATCTAAGTCCATCGTATTAAAACTTTGTTGTACAGGAATCAGTCCCTCTAGTTTATAACTATTATATGTATATGCTGCTCCAAAATAGTTCCCTTCTTGTGCCAAGCCCACTATTGGCATTAAAAATAGAAACACCCAGAATTTGCTTGTAATACTTTTCATCATAGGTTCTTATTAATTATTGTTGATCGAAAAATCCATAAAAGTATTATCCTCTCCAATCAACATATTATTAAGAAGGGTAACATTCAAACGATTGATATTCAGGAAGCTAGAAATAATTTTCTGTTCTTTAATAGAATATACACAAGAGCGACCACTATAGTGCTTCAATATCAACTGCCCTTTAACACGATCAATTTGCTCGAAATTATAATTTGAGGGCCATGAATATTGTCTAACCAAACTAAAATCAGCAATGTTCCGAATTTCAACCGTTTTATTTCGTGTATTTACACCATATATCTGTGAATCATTTGAAAAATCAGAATATATTTTATATCCACCATCATTCGGATACTGGGCACTTAACTCATAGACATCCTTTTGTTTTGAGAAACAAAAAACACCGGAATCTGTACACGCAACAAATCCTGAGCCATCCTTATTAAAAAGCATTGTTTTAAGAGAAATTTTTCCCCACTCGGTTAAATTCCACTGAAAAGTTCCTATTAATTTCTTCTGAGACAACGAATATAAATTATACAATACCCCTCTCTTTTCAACATATACATCATCATTAATCATCTTTGCTCCGTGGCCATCCGCTGGAGAATATGATTTAAACAGAATATCTTGTGAGCTTCTCAAATCCTTCGAATCATAAATCCTTAAAACATTATTTTTATATACCGCTATTTTCGCACCATTCATATCAGAAGCAAATTGACATTCACTCATATATGTATCTTCGCTTTTTATAGAACGACTATTTGGATCGAATAAAAACAACCCCTTATTTGTCTTTATCAAAGCTAAGTTATACTTCCCACCATTGATCATCTCTGAAATCGTAACACCATCTTTGATGACAAACTGTGGGTAATTAAATGAGACATCTTTCTCTCCCATTAAGTAATGCTTATAATAACCACTAGAGCTAATCCTTAATGAAAAATGAACACTCTTACTCGGAAATATTGGAGGGGTTACAACTTCACCATCACTATGCTGCAATTCCATATGATCGGCAAGAAATTCATAGCGTGCATCTGGATAAAGTAACGATTCATACTTAAACGAAAGATTACCATCGTCCATTTTATTAAAATGAAGTTCTATTGTCTCTTTAGGTAGCTCAACACTTTTCCATGCCATATAATTGCCTTGAGTTATTGCCTTCACGGTTACCATTCCACCTTGTCCAACATAATCTTTAATCACACAGTAATTTTCATCTCTATTGGTAAATTTATGAGAATGACCTAATCCATCTATAAGATAATATTCAAAGCGTGGGTGATCGGATCTGCCCCAATCAACTCTCAAATACCCCTCGGCGTTATGACTCGTCGTTACTTCAAAAGGTTCTGTCTCATTCCGGAATACATTGACAACCCATTGATATTTAACACCAATCAATTCGACACCTAAGTTACTTGATACTGATCCAGAATTACTTTTATAATAAACAACATGTTTCAACTTATGCTCTCCTAGACTATACTTCATCCAAGACAGAGAGTATCTCGGATTATAAGGCCTCATCAAAAATGGAAATTGCGGATCATCATTCTTCTTTTTATATATTCTATCCAACACCAGCTTATCATCAATGAAGACAGAATCAATATAGGCATCTTGAAACGCTGTAAATTCAATGGTATTTTTACTCTCCGGATTGTTTCCTAGAAATAGTATTATCGTATCCTTCCCCTCAAAACGCTTGATCTCTAACTTGGGCAAATCATTTTGATCTATTTTTATATCCACGAATGACTCTCCGGTCAGTTCATAATCACATGAGAAGAGAAATAGTGACATAACCACAACCCATACACCCATCCATCTCGAACTCTTTTTTTCCATCCTTAATAGTTTTAAACTACAATTTAGAGCAGGCCATCGCCTACCTAAACTAGTTTTTAATACTCTAATCACGTGTAGTTTATCAGACGCACCTTTGGTAGACAGTCCAATATATTTTTATCAAATTACAAAACTCACACCCATAGGACCATTCCAGTTCAATGGTGTATTTTCACTAATGGTTAATAAACTATCTATTCAACTTCAGTAGAGATACTATGGATCAAAATCATATCCAACTTTACACTCTATGCAAAGCCATCTATTGATATTCCAATATGCTCAAATTTTGTGACGAATAATAATATTATACGATCCACAAATTTTGCTATCAATGCTCTTCTCTACAACAATTCCCATAGAGATGATACTGTTTGGATCATCAGAAAGGAAACATGAACCACAGAACAGGCCCATAGTCATAATAAGTGTTTCATTGTTTTCGTCACTCATATTATTTAACAAATATACACACTTTATTCATTATCCCCATTATGGCAATACATAAATTAATTTATACACTTAAAGTCTTAATAAAAGCCTATCATTTGATTAAACGATGAGGTGAAGAATAAGAAACACCAAAAATCGTTATTCCAACTACCTACAGACCAAAACACACTTCTATATTTCGTCATATCACAAATCAAAATTTTGATAAAAAAAGTAAGTAAGAAGACCACTACTATGATATAGAGATTCAAATCATGTTACCAGACAATCGTTCGAAGCTAAAAGAGATTTCGAAGAGATATAATGAGCGTAAGCTATATCGTGTTCAAGTACAAAGCATAAAGGATAAAGATGCTTTCTGGTTTAGGGCAGAGCTACTGGGAGATAAAATACGTATCACAGACTATCCACGTACCCTTTTCTCTTTAGAGAATATGTATACACTGGAAAAACATAAAGAGTACACGGAGAGTATGTCAAAAAACCAGTATGGTTATTTCAACCAAAAGATTCGTCAGTTGATTCAACAAAATTCAGGAAACCAGACGTTGACACACATTGATTTTAGAGACTAAAAGACATGCCATAAATTTGAAATGAGGTTTAAAATGTGATATGGGTAGAAAAAACGGAGAGCCAAGGCTCTCCATTCTAAAATCTATGAGTAAAACTACGACAAGCGCATTTTATCTTTTGTGCTTTGGACACAAAATTCTTTACGTTGGATATCTATTAAAATGGGTATAGTTCCCATTTTAATAGATATCCAACGTATAAAATATTATCAAATTACTTGAATTTTATCTGGACCTATCCATCTTTCAATACATAATGAAAGCAGACACCAAATTATACTAAAGAGGTAATAAAGTTTGATGATAGTTGATATTTCTAGCGAGGAGAGAACACCAACTACTATACAATTGGATTCCCAATCCTAAGTGACTAATTAGAATCGGACAATTACAAATATAAGTATTTTCATAAACATTGATTATAAAAAATCAACTTTTATTGTCATAAAGATAGCGATACACAGTATTAAACTATAATCTCACACATCAACCCATGCAGAAGGAAACTAAATGGAACATTTTTAGCACGGGAGTATCTATGTATGGCTTATTAAGGGAAACCATAATTTACAATTAATATAAACAATAAGGAACATACAATAGATCAAACATATCTGAGGCACAAATAACATGACATAAATTACTGCTAATTATAAATCTCGACATCCAGCTTTGTTACAAGATTTAAAGCAATACCTTTGCACTACTTATTAATAAAAACATTTTTATGAACAGTCATTTGCCAAAGAAGAAGAAACAACATCTTCTGTTTTCTTCTTGATTGCACACTTCAATACTGATCTTATCCTAACTGATTCCACAGATATGGATAGAAACTCTCGCATAACATTCCTAATTTCAAATACATAGTATAAAAATGAAAAGTCATATTTTTTATCCTAAACTATGGAGTACTCTCCGTTTGGGATATGACAAGAAAGCACTTACGCAAGATATTCTTGCCGGAGTGATTGTGGGCATTGTTGCCCTTCCTCTATCCATTGCATTTGCTGTGGCATCTGGTGTATCGCCTGAAAAAGGGCTTATTACAGCAGTGATTGCAGGGTTAATGATCTCACTATTTGGAGGAAGTCGAGTACAAATTGGGGGTCCCACCGGTGCCTTCATTGTTATAGTGGTTGGCATCATCCAAGAATTTGGTATAGAGGGGTTAATGATCTCCACCATAATGGCCGGAGTCTTCTTAATTCTATTTGGTGTATTTCGACTGGGAGCACTTCTTAAGTTTATTCCTCATCCTTTAGTGGTAGGGTTTACAAGCGGTATCGCACTAGTTATTTTTTCCACTCAGATCAAAGATGCATTGGGTCTAGCGGTGAATGATGTCCCGTCCAATTTCATTTCGAAATGGGGGTTCTACTTTAGTCATTTAGACACCGTTAATTTCTATGCTTCAGGCATTACACTATTCACAATTTTAATTGCGATCTACAGTGCTAAATGGATTCCTAAAGTACCGGGATCATTTATTGCGATTATTTTATCCACCATCATAGTGAAGTTAATGAGCCTACCTGTAACAACCATTGAAACGGTTTATGGCTCAATCCCGAGCACAATCGAGATGCAAATACCTTCATTTTCATGGAGTGAATTACCACACTACATAGAGCCTGCCATCACCATTGCTCTTCTGGGAGCCATTGAATCGCTTTTATCTGCGGTAGTATCAGATGGGATGATCGGTGGAAATCATCGATCGAACACGGAGCTCATTGGTCAAGGTATTGCTAATATCATCACCCCATTCTTTGGTGGGATTCCTGCCACGGGGGCTATCGCTAGGACTGCGACGAATGTAAAAAATGGAGGACGCACCCCTATCGCTGGTATCGCACATGCATTTACATTATTATTGATCATGTTGTTCTTTGGTCCATGGGTAAAATGGATTCCTATGTCATCGTTAGCAGGGATTCTGATTGTGGTATCCTACAACATGAGTGAATGGCGATCATTCAAAGGGATTCTAAGTACATCTTTATTTGATATCGTGGTATTATTGGCAACTTTCTTTTTGACAGTTTTAGTAGATCTTACCATTGCCATTGAGGTTGGTATGGTGTTGGCTGCACTACTATTTATGAAGCGTATGGCAGATCATGTTGGACTACAAGATGAAGTAGATCAAGATGTCTTAGAAAACGATGAAACTTTACCTAATGAGGTGAAGGCATATGAAATTAGTGGCCCTTTCTTTTTTGGTTCTGCAAGAAATTACTGCAACATACTAAAAGGTGTACACCCCAATACTAAAACACTGATCATCCGAATGCGTCACGTACCATTTATTGATGCAACAGGTGCTCACTATCTAAAAGATTCCTTAGGTGAATTGAAAGCAAAAAAAATAAATTATATTATCTCAGGAGTCAATCCATCTGTAAAGAAATCATTAATAGCAATGGGAGTAGATTCAGATAAAATTTACAATCAATTTGATGAGGCGCTAAAACGACTTCAATAATAGAATGAACCAGCAAATTGAGGTCGTTTCAATTTGCTGGTTATCGATTGAAAAGAGATCTAATCACTTCGTTAAGACAAATGGCTATTTCCGAAACTTAGTGGGTAAATTAGATTAGTGTCCCATGATTGAATTTGAAAACGAGGGTTAAAAAACAAAACTTTTTCTCTGGTCAAACAACACTGTCTCGCAAAAGCACTTTCCCTTCTCCGACGACTTTAACTGCAATAAAGTACAATTCGTGTTGGAATAGAAACATTTTTGCCGCTACTCTCCCCTTGTTTTCCTCTGTACTTTTTATGTCGATATGAAAAAGAGCGGTTGTCTAACCAATGACTTTAAGATAATCTGTTATGGATTTTAAATGATGCATCTATTGCCCTTATATATCATGGAGGTGCCTGACCATTAATTCTTGGACTCAACAAACTCTAAAGCTACCTCTCTAATAGGTTTTCCATCAATAATCACATTCTCAACGAGACTCTTTCCTCCTAGCACCTTTACAATGGCATAAGCTTCACTTTTCGAATCTCTTACCATCTCTCGATATGCCCTCTCTGCAGGTAGAGCTAATGACTCGTTCATATAAAAACGATCAAAAGGCAGATCAATACGCAACTGCTCTTTTTGAGTAAATCGACGAGCCACAGTTCCTTTAACATAATCACAATCACCTGAAGGAACTTCTGTTGAAATTCTTCGTACCGAAGCATATCCAGATGCATCTTTCACAATGGTTAAATATATGATATCTCCATGTTGGTAGACAGAAACATCTTGCACTTTAATGGTCTCAATGTTATAGGAAAGACGAATATATTTACCTCTAAAAATATCAACCGGATCTATGGGTGCAGTTTTAAATTTATATTCATTCCCGTAGTTTAAGATCTGATGGTTATCCGAGACCAATTTAAGTGGCACAAACCATTGTATTAACACCATGGTAATAAATAATAGGCATAGCTTATTTTTTTTAATCATGACTTTCCCCCCTTTACTGCTTTTGATAACCAAATATTCGCACTGATAAAAGCTACCCCCAATAGTATAAATATAACTCCTTTTAGAATTAAATCCATCCTCATATCAAAAAGACGAATTTGTGTCCAAATAAAAAGGATCAAAAGCCCGTAACTAGTCAACTGCGCAATATCCTTTTTAGCTCCTTCTAGAATATAAAAAAGCCCGATCCATAAAAGCAAAAGATTCGTAAAAAACTTTCCAATTGGAAGGTAAATACTCAAAAATATAAGTGGAATATAGATCATTGGACTATATACCAATGGTGATAGATTTCGAACACGCACTCCCTGCTTTTGCATTCTAACCAATAGTATTATTGAAATAGCCATAAATATAGTTAGACCAATAAAGCCAGGATGATATGTAATCCCAACAAAAGGACCAACCGCCTTATCAAACTCTTTCCAATAAAAATTTGATGATAATACGAATAAAATCATAATGGTTCCCAATGAACCCAACACGCGATAAACGGAATATTTATTCTTTGCACTAGCCTTCTCACTATTTAATCCTAAAATATAGATCGATGAAAATGCAGAGATAAAAATAGGGCCACTCCAAACAAAGCTTAAATCGTTATATGCAGCAAAAAGAACAACTAAAAAGATGACTGCCATTACACCCTGAAGCAGTATTGAAAAGTTACCCTGCAAATCTCTTTTAATCTCTGTAACATAAGAAGGCAACATCGGAATCAATAACCCCAAATAAATCAGAAGTACTATTAAAGGATCCTCCACTGCCTCTAAACTTATAACATAAATACCACACCCTATAACGTATAACACGGAAGCCATTGAGGAGCGCATCACATAAATAATGGGTAAAGTTGGGATTATCCAAGAAATCATAAATGCCGATAGTGAACCATCCATATGATAGGTCTGGCTTACCAATGAGATACTTGCACCCAAAGACATCACCAGAAATGAGGCAGCAGATTCACGCCAAGAGGATAACTTTGGATAGTATAACACCATGCCACAGAACGCTTGACCAATAATCAAAGGTATCATCGCAATGGAAACCTTAACAAAGGTGCTAAAATGATCCCAATTGTGTGCGATCAATTGAATAACACCTAACCCTATCAGTAATGCGCCTAAGATGCTAAATATTATATTAAGACGACGCTTATTATCTACAGGATTCTCATCATAATAGATGCGAACCCTTTCGGCGATGGCGTCATCAATAACCCCAGCCTGAATCAACTCCTTTAAATCTTTATCTTTAATCATATGCTATGGTTCCATTGTATTTAATCCTATTTTTAAAGTAAACATTTCCTTCTACCTATTACTGCTACCGAGGCATAACATGGCTTAAGACTCACTGAATGACAACTATTAAAATAGATTGCCATGATTCTGATATCGTCATAGTGAATCAACAAATCTACTACTCATAAAAATCTAATACCTGACACATTACACTTACACTCCTAAGTTATCCATTGAAAGGAACGACACGCTGGATCACCAGTTAATCAAGAACATATTGCTACCACTCTTATTTTCCGTCACACAGTGTTTATATAAGTTATTCAATAATCAGTAGTCGTCTTGAATATTATTCTTTACGCTACTATACAAAGTCATCTACGGACTAATCCGATGATAAAACAGTGATAATGTCATACAAACTATAAGAATCTTACAAACTCAATCTCCTCCAGCCATATATAAATTATTTCGTGGGTAGCCTTACCTCCTTTGTGCCTATGATCAGATACTCAATCAACCTTATTCTTCAATATAGACTCCGAAAGATACAAGTTTTATGGCTATTATTACCAATCTCAATCCACGTTCATTCACCTTAAATCTGCCACACCATCCTACTTCCACCCAATTTTAACCCTGACCAAACCCTGACCAAACCCTGACCAAGTCTACACTTTGTCTGCTCTTTGTCCACACTTCCTCTGCCCTAAACCGCATTTAGGCAGAGAAAGTGCAGACAAAGTATAAATTCAATGTAGACTTGGTCAGGGTTTGGT
>JAONJW010000064.1 GCA_028377305.1 Prolixibacteraceae bacterium
CGATACGATGGCCTTGTTGTTTGGAGTAGGGTAGTGGTGGAAGAAGCTATGGATTATGGTGCTTTTTCTTGTGCCGTAAGCTCTAGTGATGGCAAAGTTTTTGACCGCCGGGTCTTTGATAGGCCCCTGCGATGGCATCGAAATATATCTGATTCTCCTTTTTCTCTTTCCCTTTAAGAATATGTGGTGTTAAAGGTTGTAGCATGGGCTTGTTGGCTTATTATTGTTGTTGAGAGGTAAAGGTAGTGAAAAAGATTAAGGTGAAGGGATAGACAATAAAGCGAGAAGAAATTTGATCTCTCTTCTCGCCCTCAATGGACAGGTTATATCTGAATAATCACACTTGTTCGGGTTCTGTGATTCCGATGGTTTCATTCTGTTTGTCTACCACCTTTTGGTAGAACTCTCTAAACTCGGTATAGTACTCTGATGGAATAGCACTGGTGTTTACTCTTAATTCAGATTCAACCACTACTGCCCCCTCTAGCTTCTTTACTTTATAGCTGTAGGTGCATAGTTGGTCTGACATCTCTAAATTGATATCTTCTGGAAGGGAGTTTATGGTTGCACCCTTAGGTATGGCAAAAGTGATGATGTATTTTTCGATCTGAGGGTATACATAGTCGATAGGATAGACTCTCTTTTTGGATTTAAAAGGGTTGTAATCCTCTCGAAAGCAGATCAGTGGACGAACATACATTTTGTTGTCTATCCTACTGTAAAGTTTATCGCTATGAAATTGAAACATGTCTCTTGATACAGCTCTGTTTTTTGGACTTCTTATACTATAGCGATCGACAGAAAGTGGATATTTATCTTCTATCTTCGTGATGAGTTTTTCGTCACTTTTTAGATAACTATTTTCTCTGAATTTTTTAGATTCATGGTTGGTAAATGTTCGTCGTACAACCCCTTTGATCGCTCCATCAGAGTTAAGTCCCATGGATATCGAAGTGATTTTTTTGGCATAGTTTACGGGATTTAGATTAACCCATTCTGATTTGTTTTTAGAGATAATCTCTCTTCCTTGCCAGTTGATGGCTCTAAATGGAAGAATGTTGGGCAGTGCAAAATCGTCTGTAGCATCCAATAAGATTGGTTTGTCTTCAAGGTGAACAATGCTAATAATATAGTTAAACCCATTGAGCGTAGGAAAGGTGCGAACGCCGTTATCTCGAGTGCTTACCAATACTGGGTTGGCATTGAGGCCTGCGTCTCGTAGCATGGCAGTAAGGATCATATTGATTTCAGCACAACTACCAACGTGATCTTTATAGGCTTTTTTTACACCGTCATTTGATTTAATACCAATGTATTGATTCCATTTGATATGTTGCTGTACGAAGTCGAAGATTGCATTGACTTTATCCAAGTCCGTTTTGCAGTTTGCAATTACACGTTCAAGGTCTTCTTTATAGTAGCTTCCCTTCTTTAGTTGATTCCCAAAGTTGGGGGATTTCGAGATTGTTTTGCACACATTCTCCCATGTGGATGTGAAGTCTTTATAACTATGTTGGGTGCTATAGATCCTTGCTAGTTCAAAATCGATACCTGGTCTATATATTTCCACGGAGTAGATTCGAGGTTCTCTGGTATTGAATGCGGGAATATTTTGATCTTCAAAAGTGTAAACATTATTTACCACTGTTCGAGTGCCTGAGTAGGGGCCAGAGCCGATACTTTCAGAGCTTGCAGTGACTTTCTCCTCTTGCATATCAATCTTGTATAGTCCTTTGCGTTTCTTTAGAAAGATGATGTAGTCTGGAATTGCAACGGTTGCTTTATAGTCTATGGTTGGATAATCTTCTTGGAAAGGGATGAAATCTATCGCTATGAGATCGGAGTATTGGGTGTATTTCAAATCTATGATGGCCCCCTCTTTAACTTTAGGAAAGGCTACCTTAGTTCGTTTGTAGTATTTGTTTACCCTTTCTTCAAAGATATTTTCTTGGGTAACTTTTTCCCGTTTTAGACTCCCATCCTCGTTATAGAAAGTGTAGCCTTCGATCTCTTCTATCCACTTTTTCTTTCCTTCTTTAGGAGAGTAGTATTTTAATGTAATATTTCCTAGCTGGGTCTTGTCTGAGCTATATATTTTAATTCTTTGATGTACATTTTTTATTAAGATATATCCTTTTTCGTCATCTTCTTTAAGAATATATTCTATTTTATTAATCAAGAATGCTGCTTTTGCAGTGGTGTCTATTGGGCATTTGGTCGTATTTAATTCTTTTATGGTGATACTGCCAAAGTGCTCAATTTTAGTGTCTTCTTGTGCAAAGATGTGGGTTGATATTAGGGAAGCTAATAGAATGATAAAGGTTGTAATTTTATGCATAGTGTTTATGTCGTTTTATTATGTGTATAAATATAGTGATTTAAACTAATTTGATTTGTATCAGTTTATTCATTTTAAGTAGAGGATTGCTTGCAATGTAACCTTGTCTGCTTGTTGTCTATTCGTAATAAAGGATAGGCAGGAATAGATTATCGATTGGCAACGAGAACGATGGAGTTATTGTTCAATGGGGTGTCGTATTATAGCCATTAACATACAATAAATTGTCTGTTTTGTACGATTAAGATGCATACTTGGTGGGTTCCTTGTATATTTATCATATATTTGATGCTAGTCAGAACAGAACAATATGTACTTAATGGTGTGTGCAATTGCCATTGGGGAATCGAGCTTATATTTTTTTACTATTGCAATAGATCGAGTGTTTTTTATCATTTGGTTGATCTTTAGAGTTTAACTAGTCTGATATTCTTTGATTCTAGTCATTGATTGATTAAATACAATTAAGAACTAGTTAGATATATGCTACAATAAGAGTTGTGAATTATTAAGGGGGATAGTTCTTTGTTAGTTGCCTTTAAATTAGTTGTATAAGATTTTTGTGGGTGATTTGTGTTATTTTTTTTCATAGAGTCTTTGTGGATGTGGCTAATTTTATTTATGTTTGCACATAACAGAACAGAATACTGATTTTAAACCAATACAATGTATACATTAGGATTTGATATAGGAAGTTCTTCAGTGAAGGTTTCGTTGCTAGATGTGGCAGAAGGGACCCTTGTTGGAAGTTCATTTTCTCCTAAGCAGGAGATGACAATTGAAAGTGGTGCTTCGTCATGGGCAGAGCAAGATCCGATGGAGTGGTGGAAGCATTTACAGATTGCTTTAGACGAGGTTGTGTCTCAAAATCCACACTGTAGAGAGAAAATACAATCTATAGGTATATCATACCAGATGCATGGATTGGTTTTGGTTGATTCTGATAAGAAATTGTTGCGCCCTTCTATTATATGGTGTGACAGTCGTGCCGTAGAGATTGGACGACAAGCGCAAGAAGATTTAGGTAAGGAGTATTGTTTGTCCCATCTTCTGAATTCCCCTGGAAACTTTACGGCTTCAAAGTTAAAGTGGGTGAAAGATAATGAGCCTGCAGTTTATGAGAAGATAGATAAATTTATGTTGCCGGGCGATTTTATCGCCATGATGATTACTGGGACGGTTAATACTACCGTAGGTGGTCTATCTGAAGGGATCTTTTGGGATTTTCCTGAACATGAGGTGTCTAGTCGCTTGTTAGACTATTACGGATTTACAAAAGAGATGGTTCCTGAGATTGTGGAGACTTTCGCAGATCAAGGACAGATTAAGCCTGAGTTGGCAAAGCAGTGGGGTATTCCGGAGAATGTAACCGTAGCATATAGGGCAGGAGATCAGCCTAATAATGCGTTGAGCTTAAATGTCTTGGAGCCTGGAGAGGTTGCAGCTACTGCTGGAACGTCTGGTGTTGTTTATGGTATTAGCGATCGTTTCCAATACGATGATGCTTCTCGTATTAACAGTTTCGCTCACGTAAATCATGAGAAAGAGGCTGCTCGAGTAGGTGTATTGCTATGTATTAACGGAACAGGAATATTAAATGCATGGCTGCGACGAAGTATTGGAGAGGAACTGTCGTACGAAGAGATGAATAAATTGGCAGAGGTTGTCCCTTGTGGATCAGAAGGGCTTCGTGTCTATCCATTTGGTAATGGTGCAGAGAGAGTTCTGGAGAATCGCAATATTGGCGCTTCTTTTGAGAATTTGCATTTTAATCTGCATGGAAAAGGCCATATGATCCGTGCAGCACATGAAGCTATAGCATACAGTTTCTATTATGGAATGGAAGTGATGCAAGAAGCGGGTATTGATACCAATGTCATTCGTGCTGGATATGCAAATATGTTCCTGAGCCCGATCTTTAGAGAGACGCTAAGTGATGTTTCTGGTGCTGATATCGAACTCTATGAAACTGATGGAGCTTTGGGAGCAGCAAGAGCTGCTGCATATGGTTCAGGGTGCTATTTTACACTAAAAGAGGCTTGTGGTAAGGTTGCTAAGATCCAGACCATTCAACCAAACGCTCAGAAACAGGAAGTGGCTAGAGCGAACTATAGAATTTGGAAAGAAGAATTAGAAAAGAAAATAAACCAATAAGAGTATATTTATTATGACAGTAGAAAATAATTATTTCAAGGGGATCGATAAGATCGTTTACGAAGGACGTGATTCTAAAAACCCAATGGCTTTCCGTTGGTATGATGAAAACCGTATGGTAGGTGGTAAAACAATGAAAGAACATATGCGTTTTGCCGTTGCTTACTGGCACGCTTTCTGCGGTGAAGGTGGTGATCCATTTGGTGGAGGAACACGTGTAATGCCTTGGGATAAAGGAAATAATGCTTTAGATCAAGCAAAATATCGTATGGATGCAGCATTCGAATTCTTTACAAAGATTGGTGCTCCATATTACTGTTTTCATGATATCGATGTGGTCGGTGATGGTTCTGTATTTGAAATAGAGAAGCGTCTAGAACAAATCGTTCCTATTGCAAAGCAATATCAAGATGAGACGGGAATGAAGCTACTTTGGGGTACTTCAAATGTGTTCTCTAATCCAAGATATATGAATGGTGCTTCAACGAACCCTGATTTCAATGTGTTAGCACACGCTGGTACTCAGGTGAAGAATGCAATTGATGCAACTATTGCACTTGGTGGAGAGAACTATGTATTTTGGGGAGGTCGTGAAGGTTACATGTCACTGCTTAATACAGATATGCAGGCTGAGAAAGAGCATATGGCACGTTTCTTAACGATGGCAAGAGATTATGCTAGAAAGCAGGGTTTTACAGGAAACTTCTTTATTGAGCCTAAGCCAATGGAACCTACAAAGCATCAATATGATGTGGATGCAGAGACTGTAATTGGATTTCTACGTGCTCATGGACTAGATAAAGATTTCAAATTGAACATCGAGGTAAACCATGCAACATTAGCACAACATACTTTTGAGCATGAATTACAATGTGCTGCAGATGCAGGTATGCTAGGAAGTATTGATGCGAACAAAGGAGATTACCAAAATGGATGGGATACAGATGAGTTCCCTACAAGTGTTTATGAAACCACGCAAGCAATGATGGTAATTCTTCAAGCTGGAGGTTTCCAAGGTGGCGGGATCAACTTTGATGCCAAGTTGAGACGTAATTCAACGGATATTGATGATCTATTTATTGCTCACGTATCAGGTATGGATACTTTCGCTCGTTCCCTATTGGTTGCAAATGAGATTTTAACAAACAGTGATTATAAGGCGAAGAAAGCTGAACGTTATGCTTCATTCTCTACGGGTGCTGGTGCTGACTTTGCGAACGGTAAATTAGCCTTAGAAGATCTTAGAGCTATTGCTGAAACAGCAGGTGAGCCTAAAATGACCAGTGGAAAGCAGGAAAGGTATGAACAATTGATAAATATGTTCATTTAACAAAAAAAGTTGCTTATATTTGAAGCATACACAACACAACACTGTTTGGATACTTTGGCTGTCATTTATTGACGGCTAAAGTATCTTTTTGTTAAGTACCAATAAAGAAATATTCTTGATCCAAGAATGTTATAATTTAAAAAATAACTACACAATCCAATACTAAAAACTACCATCGGTATGAAACAGCACAACATGGGATATGTCACCCTTTTGACACTTGTCGCTACGCTGGGAGGACTTCTATTTGGTTATGATACAGCCGTGATATCAGGAGCTGAAAAATCAATTCAAGCTTTTTTGATCACTCCTTTGAATTTAGGAACTTTTGCTCATGGAGCAACTGTTTCAAGTGCACTAATAGGATGTGTCATCGGAGGATTACTTTCTGGAGTGCTTGCATCAAAGTTAGGTCGTAAAAGGACTTTAATGCTAGCAGCCATACTATTTTTAATTTCGGCGTTGGGATCGGGACAACCTGAATTCCTATTTTTCGAAAAAGGCAAAGTGACTATGCCTCTACTTTACGTATTCAATTTCTATCGAGTTATTGGTGGTATTGGAGTTGGTCTGGCAAGTGCCGTGAGTCCTATGTATATTAGTGAAATTGCACCTTCTGAGATTAGAGGTCGGTTGATTTCATTTAATCAATTTGCGATCATCTTTGGGATGTTAGTAGTGTACTTTGTTAATTGGTTTATTTCAAAAGGACAGAGTGTGGAGTGGATCAATGAGATTGGATGGAGATATATGTTTATGTCTGAAGCTATTCCTGCTGCTCTATTTGGATTGCTGTTGTGCCTAGTACCAGAAACACCTCGCTATTTGGCAATGAAGGGGGAAAATGAACAAGCATTAACTATTCTCGAGAAGATAAATGGAAAAGAGAAAGCTGCTTCAATTATACGTGCCATTAGTGGGACTGTAGATGAAAAAGGTGGTAGTATCTGGTCTTATGGTAAGAAAATTATTGTTATTGGAGTTCTTCTTTCTGTTTTTCAGCAGTGTGTTGGAATTAACGTTGCACTATACTATGCACCTCGTATTTTTGAGAGTATGGGGGCAGCAAAAGATGCTTCAATGTTACAAACCATTGTGATGGGATTGATCAATGTCGTGTTTACGATTGTAGCCATTATGACGGTTGACAAGTGGGGTAGAAAACCTCTGTTGATTGTAGGTTCTGTAGGTATGGCTATTGGAATGTTTGCCATTGGAATTCTTTCTTTCTTCCAAATTATTGGAATTAGTACTTTGGTATTTATTATTATTTATACTGCTTCATTTATGATGAGCTGGGGACCTATTTGTTGGGTGCTTATTGGAGAGATTTTTCCGAATAAAATTAGAGGTAAAGCCATTGCAGTTGCCGTTGCAGCACAATGGGCAACTAATTATTTTATCTCTTCAACTTATCCTGTAATGATGGAGTTTAGTGGTGGAGGTACTTACTGCTTTTATGGTGTAATGAGTGTGTTGTCTGCAATATTCATTTGGAAAATGGTGCCTGAAACAAAAGGTAAGACCCTTGAGGAGATGGATGAAGTGGTTAAAAACCTGTAGTACTTCATCTGATTTTGGATAAATAGAGAGTCAATAAAATAGATTATTTTGTAATACCACATCAAAATAACTTCAGAGCCTTCATAAGATATTTCTTATGGAGGCTTCTTTTTTTAGATATATTCGTAGCTTTTTAGGCGCTAAAATATTTTATGGATGCATTGTGAGATGTTTACATAGACAAATGATCTAAGGTCAGATATTTTCAGTGTTTCAGATTGTAAATAGAAATTGATAGTCTATTTCTGAGATTATCAAAGTTGGTTTTAGATTGCTAATTCTATTAATATTTCTGCTTGACATTTTTGGTACTTTATTGAGGATATTGTAGATGCTTGAAGTAATATTTGTTTAAATATAATTTTATTCTTGCATAGTGTATAAAAATAATTAATCTTTGCATTGAAATATTAATGGTGATTCTCTTGCATCTCTTGCAATAGAATAAAAGGGAATATGGTGTGAATCCATAACAGTACCTGCTGCTGTATGCTCTAACATTAATTCTCACATAATATACTTGGACCACTCTTTAGATTAATAAAAGGGGAAGGTGATGTGAGAATGGAGTAAGTCAGAAAACCTGCCATTAAATAGAGTAGTATTTTCCTCGGGTATTAGGAATTTGTTACAGGCTACAAGAATTATGTGTCTTATTGTCACTGGTTTTGAATTTAATTTTAGATGAAATAATCAAAGAGGTCTTACGCCATATGGTTGGCTATGATTGGTTGTTTTGTTTAAAACATTATTTATATATCAAAAAACCTAAAGAGTAAAATGAAACATTTCTACCTTAAGAGAAGGGTATCATTTATTTGTGTAACCTTGATGATGTCTATTATGACATCTTTTGGACAACAGAACCTTGATTATTTAACAGATAAATCTATTGTGGTAGCACAAGATGTTGTTCCAGATGACTGGCAAGATGATCTGTGGGTGAACAAAGATTTTGTAGAGCTGACCGTTGGTGCTTCTTGTGAGATTTGGGCACGAAGAGTACCTGAAATAATTGATAACCCTATTGCAAATAATGTTTTTATCCCAGATTATAACTATGTGGTGGTAGAAGGAAATAGCATCTCTGTTGATGCTAATGGTGTGGTTACAGCAAATATTGTTGGAAAAAGTATTGTAAAGGTTACTTACAATGGGGCAGATGCATATGGCCGTCACTTTGGTCATGTTTCAAGAGTTAACGTGGCATATGTTGTTGTAAATGTAGTGAATCAAGAGGTCGAAGATGTTAAGATATCTACTGATTTATCTAAGACATCTTATGATACTTACTACTATACTGGTGCTAATTATCAACTTCCATTGTCTGTAGAATCAGAGAATGCTACCGCAATAGAGGTTTATTGTAATGGGCATAAGGTGGTTGAAGAGAGTGGGGCTTACCTTCTAATGTTAGAAAATAGAGCAAATATCATTGAAGTGCTCGCTTCCAATGGATCAAAAAAGAGATATTGGGCTACGGTGGTTGATGCAAGAAAAGTTGATGTGTCTATCACAAACCTAAGTTCCCAAGGGAAAGTTGTTATGCTTGGGGACAGAGTGGATCTTAGTTTTAAAGGAATAAAACTCCCATTACCAAAAGTCGCAACGTTTTATAATCCTTGCACAAGTTTTGGGATGCCATGGGATGATGGAGAGAAAACTAAGGTTGTATACACTCTCAATGGAAACAAAGAGGTGAAGTCAAATGACCCACAATTAGGACAGTATGCTTTGGCACACCACAATAGCATTCGATTTACTTTGGATAAAGTTGGTGAAACAAAGCTTACTAACGGATATATTAAAGAGTTTTGGTGGGGGCAACCCATAGGAGATGATAAAAATTATAAAGGGAAGATTGGAGCAGGAATTGGTTCGCCAACAAGAAGTGCCGATTTTTCAGTGATGCCAGAAGTGGTAATCGATGTAGTTGCACCATATCAATCCGCAACATTTGAGAAGGTTGATTTGGGACCTGATGGATATACGATGGTCAATTTACCAGAGAAGAATAAGGAATTCTCGAAAGTGTATCATTCTGGCAGTTATTCTTTTAACCTAAGTGCAACAGATTATAGCACAATCTTTCCTGTTTGGAGTGGTACCATTGTTACCGATAACTCTGATAATGCAACCGTTGGTGGTGTAGAAAATCAGCTCAATTCGGCAGCTGGTGGAGATGTTACTGGAAATGGAAAGTATGCGGTAGGTTTTTCTGCAGTAAGCGGTGGAATGGCCCCTGCTGGTTCTGGAGATATTGAATTTGCATTAGATGTTGCTCATGCTCCACAAATTATTAATGGATGCTATGTGACCAATAACACCTATGTGGTGCATTCGATAGAAAATGGAGACCAACATGCCAAAAAGTTTGGAGGCAAGGGTGGAAATGATTCTGACTGGTTTCTCTTGACTGCACAAGGATTAAATCTCGAAGGAGAAGTGATTGCTACAACAACCTTCTATTTAGCCGATTATCGTTTCGAAGATAACTCGAAAGACTATATCGTTAAGGATTGGCAGTGGTTTGATTTAACTTCTTTAGGAGAGGTTGCTAAGGTTAGATTTAGGCTTACTTCTTCTGATGTTGGAGCCTATGGAATGAATACTCCTGCATATTTCTGTATAGATAATATTGATGAGCCTAGGTTTCAGTTTGTTGGAGATCAAGAGGTGGTCGAATTGAATGGTCAAAGTCAAGTGATTGACCTTTCAACATGGTTTGAAGATGTGAATGGTACTG
This sequence comes from Prolixibacteraceae bacterium, assembly GCA_028377305.1. Taxonomy (GTDB): domain Bacteria; phylum Bacteroidota; class Bacteroidia; order Bacteroidales; family Prolixibacteraceae; genus Halosquirtibacter. The sequence goes on from JAONJW010000064.1 coordinate 10,132, forward strand.
CGTTTACCACATCTGTAGTTTCTATTCCTGATGGAGTGGTTGCGCAGATTGATAATAATGAACTAACACTGACTCGTTCGCAGAAAAGAGCTATAGAAGGGGAGTTGGTTGTGAAAGCAGTATGTGAAAAGATGTCTAAAACCGTGTCGGTTACCCTCAGAGGGGGCATTGCTTCGGGAATGAACGACTTTACATCTGGTAGATCGTTGAATCTCTTTCCAAATCCTACGACAAGAATCATTAACTTGGAAGGGGTTGCTCCTTTCGTAACACATTCCTATAAGATTGTAGATAGTCAAGGTACCATAGCGAAGCAGGGGGTCTTAGATTCTCGTGGACAAATTAATGTGGAAGAGCTTGTCTCAGGAATATATTTTATTGTTTTAGATAAGGAACTGCAGTATTTGAAGTTTATTAAAGAGTGATCTGATTTTATATTACAAATTTAGATAGAGGTGTTTAGGCACCTCTATTTTTTATAAAAATAGAGATGTTTAAGTGATTTATGTTTAGTTGTAAAATATGTTGTCGTAAATCAATGTGTGTGAAATCAAATTTGTATTTTCGTTTGCAATTAAACTACCACAAGTTTAATTGCCGTGGTAGGAATAGATAGTTCTAATCTAACTAAGAAAATATGGATTTAAGATTTTTTTTAATTCTAGGAGGTGTGTTGACATTTCTGGTGGGGTGTAATAATAATACTCAAAAGAATGAAGATAAGACGGAAGTTGTTCACAATACCGTTGCCGATTCTGTGAATGTTGTGGCAGATAAAAAAGAGTTGCCCGCTGTCGTTAAAGAAAAGGATGAAGAGATTTTTTCGAGTAAGATAAATCCAATTGTTGTTAGATTACTTCGAAATACCCCTTTAGTAAAGGTTCCTGTAAGATTTTCGCCAGATTATAGCTATCGTCTTCGCAAAGATGATGATGTGAAGCCTCTCTCGACAAAGATGTTAGAATTTCTTGATTTTGATCGTGTATGTGACATAGATAATTCAGGATCAAGTCAAGTAACTTTAAGAGCCCGCCTTTATTTATCAGATAATTTTATTACTCTAATACTTCAAAGAGAAGATGGGGGTAGTGGGGAAAACTATCTTGTGAACTATACAAATGATATGATGTTCATTAACTCAGTGGAAATTACTTATGACGATTTTGCGGAGGGGTTTTCCTATGAATATTCTTGGATTAACAAGAATACGGTAGTTGTTTATCTTTCTAGTGGAACAGAAGAGTGTAACTCATCGAAAGATACTACTTTCTTTAAAGTCGATGGATATGGTAAGATTGATACCTTGTTTGTAAAGGAGAGAATAAGTGAAGAGATCCTAGAAGATGCATCTAAATATAAAGGGCTTCATGAATCGATCAAAACATTTAAGCGTTTGGAGAATATTATAACCACCAAGAGTTTTATAATTCGTATTGATCAATTAAACGATGGAACATATCGTTATGCTTCATGGTCATTAAATCAGAAAATGTCAGAGAAGCCGAGTCTAATATTAACCAATGGGAATTATAATAGAGATGGTACAGGGGGAAATCATTACTATGATTTTCATAATGGAGTCCATCTTTACAGATGTTATCTGTCACCTTTGAGAAGCTCTGCAGCTTCACCAGCATATTTGCAGGTTTTTAAAAATGATAAAGAAATTTTATATCATGCTGCAGATGTAGTTAAGTAAACTTTATCGTAGAGATGTGCAAAAATTGATAGGAGGTCAGTAGTATTATGCTACTGGTTTCTTTTTGTTTGAATTCCCCCTGGTATTATGCATCAATCTTCTTAGGATGATTTAATTGTTTTCCTGTATAACGAAATATACCTTGTTTCTCTTTCATGAGGTCGGAAATTATAAAAGAAGATAATTGATGACTGTTTACCAATTGATAGGGGTATAAGGGTTTTATGTATTTACATAGTCTTAGGATTGGGTGTAGAAATATATGGGTCCATTGTGCTTTAGGTAAGGCTTTGTTCCTGATCGATGCCGGTTGGTAAAAGGTGATAGATCTAAATGTTAGTTTAGAGACTTCTTGTTCCATTTCTCCTTTCATTTGTAGATAGAAATTAGAGGCATCTATATGTGCTCCAATTGAACTGATAATATGAATGTGTGGAATATGATTCTTCTCAGCCCATAATGCAATTTTAAAAACTAATTCATTGTCAATCTTTCTATAGCAGACGATGTCTCTTTCCTTTTTAATAGAAGCTCCTATGCATATAAGAACATGATTTGCTCCGATATTAATGTGAGATAAGTTTTTTAGATCATGTTTTATAATTGAGCTAGTTGAAGTGGTGCTGTATCTTCGGTTAATTGGGATAACGATTGTATCTTTTTTTATCAAGAGTTTATTTAATATTTCTGTTCCAATACGACCTGTCCCACCAAAAAGTACTACTCTATTTTTTCCCATTTAATTCGTTATTGTTCTTTTGAATAAAGATAGGTTTCTAGAAAGAGAAAGAACATGATAAATAGACATCTAAGAATAGACTGAACTTTTTGAATAGAGACCTGTTAGTTCTATTATAGAATATGTCGAATTCTTTACTTATTTTTTATGAAACTGCTTGAACAATTACAATGGCGTTATGCTACCAAACGTTTTGCTCCTGAGAAAAAAGTCTCTAGTGAGCAGATCTTAGAGATCAAAGAAGCGATACGAATGGCTCCAACCTCTTTTGGACTGCAGCCATTTAAAGTATTGGTTATACATGATTATGAGACTCGCAAGAAATTACAGGCTCATGCTTGGAATCAACCTCAGATTGTAGAGTGTTCACACCTGTTTGTATTTGTCAGTAAAGAGGAGTGTACCATCGCTGATGTGGATTCATATATTGAATTAATTGCAAGTGTTCGAAAACTTCCCATAGAGGCATTAAGTGACTTTAAGCAGATGATGTACAGTTGGGTGGAAAGAATGGATTCCGTGCAAATGGAAGAGTGGACCACTCGCCAGGTCTACTTAACCTTAGGTGTAGCCTTGACAGCTGCTGCTGATATGCATATTGACACATGTCCAATGGAGGGATTCGACCCCATTGCTTTTGACGAAATTTTAGGGACAAGAGCCCAAGGATATAAGACTAAAGTTTTAATGGCTATAGGTCATCGTGCAAAAATTGATGAAACGCAGACGTATAAAAAGGTGCGAAAGGGGTTAGATTCAATATTTGACGAAACCTATTAAAATATATTGTTTGTGTTATAACATAAAAAAGGATGTTCGGTACATCCTTTTCTTATGTTATAACTCCTGATCAAAGAAGAGCTTATAATAATACTTGCCTTTTTGTTTGTCAAAGCCACGTTCCATTAGTTTTTGTGATCCATGAACATATATGTGAAAGTTTTTGTCTAATTTCAGTACATGTTTGAACCGTTGCTTCGCTTTCTCTACAGCATTATTGGTTATCTCAAACTTATCCTTAAGTTTAAGCTTGTTGTCTTCTTGCCAAACTTTTTGGTATTCGTCAAATAATACTTTCTTATCTGGATGAGACTTTAATACCTTGTCCTTAAACTCTTTTTTATTAAAGGATTCGGTATTAGAGAAGTAATCCATGGTGTCAGATATGATCTCTAATTGTTGCACCGGTTGAACCTCATTTTGTGTGTGGCATACATCATTGATGAAATTCCTTGTGAGTTCAAGGTACTGGGAGGTTAAACCGTTATCATCACAGACCAAAGAGGCATTAAGAAAGGTCTCTTTCCAAAACTTAGCTGTATCTGTTCTTTTTACTTTATCTATAAGATAGATCCTATACCCATCTTCTTGTTCGGTATTGATTATAACACACCCTTTATCCATTTTCTGTGGATTAATCCCCTCCTCTTTGTTTAATTTGATTCCTTGGTCAGTCTCTTCGAGTCGTAGGTATGTCTCTTTGTGTTCGGATTTAAAAAGCCCTACTGCTGAAACTGTTTTATTTTCAAATAGTAGATTTTCTATATATGTAACATAAAGCTCTCCTTTCTTTATATTTGCATGATTACAAATATCGTAAAGATGCTGAGCTATTTCTTGAGAGTCTTTTATGAAATCGTCTTGATTATGAAAAATTTCTTCCACAATCTTCTTAAGTGTTTGTTCAGGATTGATCTCTTTAGAAAAATGGAATACTTCATCTGTTGAGAATGGTGACATAAAGAATCGAAGAAGTGTTTCGGAGAATTCTTGTTGAATGGGAGAACATTGGTTTGAAAGTTTTAACACTTCCTCCTTATGCCGATTCCCAACTTTATGGACAATTAGATGTTTAAAATAGGTTTCTTTTGTAATCTGCATTCTCTAAAATTAATGAATTTATAGACAAATATATGAGAATCTATTGCAGTATGCAATCAAGGGGGTATAACATAAAAGATAGATGGAGGAAGAGATCATCAAGATCTTTAGCTCCTCCATTTTGGATTGTCTCGTATTTTATTTACGTAATTCTAAAACTTTCATGAGATCATTTAAGGTAAAGGTTTGTCTTTCACCAATAGCAGTTAAACCTCTGCGATCAAATCTTGCTTTGATATCATTGAATTTTTCATCGTCAATTCCATAATCTGATAGTCTCGTTTTGACACCTAAAGACTCAAAGAAATTGATGGTTCTTTGAATTGCAATATCTATCTTATGGTTGTCGTCTCCTTCATGAATATCCCATACACGTTCTGCATATTGGATTAGCTTTTTTGCCTTTTCAGATCTCTTAACCTCTAGTATCCCTGGAAGAACAATAGCTAGAGATTGTCCATGATCCACACCATAGAAAGCGGTTAGTTCATGACCTATCATATGTGTAACCCAATCTTGAGGCATTCCAACACCAATAAGACCATTCAATGCGTTGGTGGCACACCACATGAAATTTGATGCCAAATCGTAATTGGTCTTATCTTTCATATATTTCGGACCAATCTCAATAAGTGTCTTTAAGATACCTTCAGCCTGCCTGTCTTGAAGATAACCTTGAGCTGGATATGTTAGATATTGTTCAGTGGTATGGATGAAAGTGTCTACAATACCATTGCTAATTTGACGTTCTGGTAGAGAGAACATTGCTTCGGGATCTAGGATTGAGAATTGCGGTAATACCTCTTTTTTGTTCATCCCTAATTTTTCTTGTGTGTCTTTGTTGGTTACAACAAAATTTGCATTCATCTCTGAACCTGTTGCCGGAAGAGTTAATACTGTTCCAATAGGAAGAGTCGGTTCTGTTAAAGGTGCATTTTTAGACATTATGTCCCAAGTATAGCCTTTGAAATTAACGGCCGCAGAGATAAATTTGGTGCCATCTAAAACAGATCCTCCACCAACAGCTAAGAGAAAATCCACCTTTTTTTGACGAATGATTTCCACTGCTTTCATTAAAGTCTCGTATGCTGGATTAGGCTCAATGCCTGAGAATTCGATTACCTGATGATCTTTAAGAGCAGCCATGACTTGATCATATACACCATTCTTTTTGATGCTTCCTCCTCCATAAAGTACCATGACTTTATTTTTTTTATTAATGAGTGTATTGAGCTTGCTTATTTGTCCTTTACCAAAAACGATGTTGACACTATTATGAAAACTGAAATTTTCCATGTTTTATGAATCTTGTTTAAATTTTTCTTCCCAAAGTAGTAAATAAAAATCTAATTGTTGCTAAGAAATATTATAGAGTTGCTTAATTGGGGATTAAACTAAGGTGAATTCAAAAATATAGTATTAAACAATGGTGTGCCTACTATTGTTTCTATTGTGTGTAATATGGCATCCGTGTCAACCATCAATTGATAAATAAAATATCTGCTTTATGAATTCATTTTGTCGTGTATTATTTGTTTTTGATAGAAATCTTAGGCTAGATAATCATCGGTTATTAGAAGAGTGCTTAGAACGATGTAAGAGTCATTGTTGTGAGGTGATGTTTCTGTATGTTTGGGATGAAAACTATCTTTGGCCTCATGGTTATAATAAATTTCAAGCATCGTTTCTTCAGGACGCATTGGCACGTTTAAAAAAACAGTTGCAATGGTTTGATATCTCTCTCTTGGTAACCAAAGGAGACCGTCTTGAAATTATTCGGAAATTGATTAAAGATGGAGATTATCATAGCGTTTTTATTGAGTCGTCTTTGTCTCCTCATGAGGCAGGTGATTTTCGTAAAATAGAGACGTTGCTCCAACATTTGAATGGAACCTTGGTGACAGATGTTGGTAATTGGTTGTATCCTATAGGCGCAGTTGTAACTAAACAGGGTGGGGTGTTTAAGAAATACTCACCATTTATGAAAGCCTGTGCACAACTGTTTGAAGAAGATTTGCATATGTTGGAAGATCAGTTTGTGGCAGCAGAGCATATGCCATGGAGTAGGATTCGAAGTGTACATGAGATTGGGTTTGGTTTTCAACCCATGGTAATCGACTCCTATGGGCTTGAGGATATTCATACTTGGGATGAGCAGATGTTAGAGAATTATGAAGAATATAGAAATTTTCCATGGAAAGAGAGGGCAACCTCAAGGATGGGGGCTTATTTAAGGTTTGGTGTTGTTTCTGTAAAGCGACTTGCGGTTGAAGCGTGGGGGA
>JAONJW010000065.1 GCA_028377305.1 Prolixibacteraceae bacterium
AAGGGAGTGTAAATTAAGACACTGTACCCAAAAGAGTGAAGTTATAAATTAACAATAGTCATTTTTAAATGATGCCTAAGAATAGCATCCACCCTTCTTGGAACAGTGTCTATTTTGATAATCTTTAGTCGATTAATTCGCTTGTATCATAAGGCTAGCAGGTCTTCCTTTTATATTCCATGATAGTTCATCAGAATATGAAACAGTGCCACTTGCATCCGTCACACGTACTTGAACTTTATGAGTTCCTTTAGGTAACCCAATAAAATCTGCTTGATAAGTTGTCGCTCCGGTTTTCTTGAATACCACTGTATTATTATCTACTCCATCAAAAAGCAGTTCTGTGCGACAATTACCTATGGCACCTATAATAACTAGGTCTAGAGAGGTTGATTCATCCTCACATAAAACAATGGTAGGATCTGAAAGCGTAAGTGTGGGGTTTAATTGCTGAATAATGATATCAAATGAAAGTTCAGCACTTATGTTTCCACTTGCATCCTCTCCACGATAACGGATTCTATGTGTTCCAATGGGGAAACTACTTCCACTGGGTTTCCCTTCTAAACGAATCGGAACAATACCCGTTGTACAGTTGTCTTGATAAGTTGGTTCGGTATAATCAACCACACGAGATGTCATCCCTTTAGGCACATTATATGTTTTGGTTGTAGGAACCACTCCTGTCAAATATGGAGAAAGTTGATCCAATACGGTGAAGGTAGTAGAACAACGACCAGTAGCTCCCTTAGGGTCACTTACAACTAGATCTACAGGAATATCTATACCAACATGATCACAATCTAATGTAATTTCTGTAACACTTCCCCATAGATCTGACTCCATTGTAAACGTTAAAGCCTCACCATCAGCATCACTAGATCCATTATCAAACATATCCGCTCTTAGGATGACTGGATCAGTCTCTTTCAAGAAGAAATTATTCGGTTTTTTACATTGAGCGACAGGAACATTATTTGATCGACTGATTGTTACACGTACTGTACCACTTGTAGATCGCTTGCTTGGTTGTCCATCAATTCCAAGATCATTTACTCGATAAGAAATAATACACACTTCTTCAACTCCTCTGAGTGGAGTTATTTTAAACAGTCCATCCTCATAAACAACAGTAGCTTTTCCAGAAATGCTCTCAATTGCTAGAGAAGTTGGATCAATAGTGTTTTTCCCATCAATATCATTGTCGTTTACTAAAGGATCAATCTCTACAGGAGTTTCATCATTTGTACTAACCTTGTCATTCGTTAAGACTGGGGCAGCGTCATTATAATAGTTGACTTGAATTTGACATTTACCAATAGACGACTGAGTGGTTTGCTTTTGATCCACAATTCGGTAAGTAAAATAATCTTTAGCAATAGGTGGCACCATATCATCACTGGAGAAGAACTGTGCATTGGGGTTATATGTGAAACTTCCATCTGAATTTAACGTTAAAGAACCATGCTTAACGTTTTCGACTAATTCAACTTTGACCCCGTCTCCCAAACCTACATCATTAGTCAATACATTATTCCTAAGAGTAGTATAAGATGGGTGAGTTCTCTCTTTGGAAGTAAATAGATCATCATTAGCAACAGGAACATCATCAACCTCTAAAACGGTCACAATCACTTTTGCTGGAGCAGTGATATCACTATCAGCATCTTCCAATGTATAAGTTAGGGAGTCTATTCCAGAGAAATTCTCGGGAGGTGTATATGTAAATTGTCCTGTTACACGATCGAAAGTAATTTGAGAGGCAGGAAAGCTTGACTTAACCATAGTAAATCCTTTTGAAGGAAGATCTCCCATAAAATCATTGTCTCCCAACATTCGATTCAGAGTTTCTCCCTCATTTATCGTGTAATTGTCGCCGCGAGCAATAGGTGTCTCATCATTATCTTTAATCACGACTGTCATACGATCGTTAGGGATCTCTACCAATGTATTTGATGTTACCATTTGTATTTCAAAACTTTCATCTCCCTCTTCCTCGGTATCTTCAGATGTTGGAACATCAAAACTAAATGTTGTTGATCCCGTAGGTATTATGACACGTCTGGTGAGGATCTGGTAATCCTCTCCTACTCTTGCGGTTCGATCTATGTAGTTTAGATCTAAGGATAGATTTGTTCCGACTGGTGTAGTCAAACTTAGCTTTACTGTTGCGACCTCACCTTCATTTACTGTGACTCCTGCAAAAGATAGCTGAGGCTTTGCATTAATATCTAAAATGGATAGATCCAAACTATTCGGAATATCTGCTAATACACTTGGTTGAAACTGCATCATAAACCTCTCTTGTGACTCGGCTAACGCATCGACTAAAGTTTTTACGGTTACCGTTCCATCCGTTATACCAGAGACTAAGCGAACAGTTGTTAAAGGGATCTCCTTAAAATCCACCCCTGATGAAGCATACCCTTCTTCTAACAAAGTGGTAGTATTATATGCTAAGTTCAAAGCTGAGTCCATAGGCGTGCTTAAATGATAATCAATAAGTATATCATCTCCCTCACGTACGGTTAAAACGCTGGCACTCTTAATTTCTAATGATGGTTTTGTTTCATCATCAACAATTAATATCTCTTTAGCTGGATCTAACGGAAGCTCTGCTTCAGATACGTTACTTAATATTAGCTTAAAAGCCTCTTTTCTCTCTACATCATAGAGATCATCATTTATAACGGTAAAGTGAATCTCCTTTTCAATCTCTTCTGGAGCAAATAGTACAGAACCATTGGTTGCATTATAATCTAGTCCATTCTTTGCGGTTACATCTGAGAATCCATAATCTACGGATACTGAATAACCTGTTCTTTCAGAGAGGATCAGTTTTAAGGTAATATCCTGACCTTCAGTCCCTGCTTCATCAATACCATCTTTCCAATTATCTTGCATTAACTCGACAGACAACTTAGGAAGATCAGGGTCATTATCTTGGATCGTTACATTACAACTACCAATATTAATCTTGGCCATGGTACTTCGTGTAATACGAACACTAAAATGCTCTTCAGGTTCTCTCATGTTGTCATCCAAGAGGTCAAATGATACTGTAGACACCAAAGTATTTGCTGGTATCGTGATACCAGTAAGATTTCCTACCACCTTATAATCTTTCCCGTTGGTTGCAATACCATCTCCATTTTCAGAAACAATCTCGAGGTCGTAGGTCACAGGATAAGCAATCTGCTCGGACAACGATACAGTGACATCCAAACGCTCCCCTTCCTCAGCAGCCAATCCATGAATATTAATACAGGGAGAGAGATATATTGGATCCGATGGATAGGTCTTGGATAGTCTTCCATTACAATAGAGTCCGGCCTCAACAGAATAATACCCACTACCATTGGTGGTGTAATTCGAACTTGTTTCTCCATCAATCTTCGATCCATTCTTATACCATGTATAACTCCATCCAGGTTGATTGTTCTGAACAACAATACGCGTATTTTCACCACAGTTCTCTATCGCACCATCTACAGAAAGTTCTGGAACAATGATAGGTCGAGTTCCAAATCCTGAGAAGTAACCAGCTGCCCCCACATTACCACTCTCCCCATAAAGGGCAACATTAATGGCTTCTTGATTTGTGTTTTCGACAATATAATTTTCATTTTCTGGTACGGCATATGAAAATGAATACCACCCTGATCCACCTGGGACCTCTGTATAACTAGTATTTGGTAGTGGGGTATTGTTAATCGATATATTTTTACTTTGGGACGATCCTTTGATCACGGTGTTTAGAGACCTATTATTACCATTGATACTCCTCCCTTCACCATCAGACTCAAATGCTTTTGCAAAAGGAATCGTAACTTTGTAATCAGAGGTACATTTTAATGGCGGAATAAAACTCATTCCAGTGGTTTGATCTTTATCTTTTGCCCCAGTGATTGTCTGATATACATAGATAGGCTTGGAAGCCTCCAAATAAGCAGAAGGAAGCATCGCATATGGGTCTTGAACACCTCTCGCGTAGTCATACCATACACTCGTCCCATCTATTGTTTTCCATCCTCGATCCCTTTTTTCAATATATTTTTTGAATAAGTTATGATTTATAAATCTAGCATCACCTTTCTTTGCCAAAGTAAAGGATTGACTACGACCAAGATTGCTGTGGTATGTAATTCTAGTATTATCTTCAGTGGCGATTACCACTGCAGCCTCACCATGTTTTGTTTCATCATACGAGCTATTGGGACTTTTATTTCCTCTCCCTTTAATCAAGATATACTGATCTCCAACAACATTCACTGGGACAATTTGATCAAAACCGATATCTCGAGCTTTTAAACCTGAAGGACTTGCAGACCAAGAACCCGTATTTATTACAATAGGTCTTGAAGAGGTGACCTCTGTACCATTTGGAAAGTCGAAAGCAGTACTGTTAGAAGGGGTACTATTCCAGCGATTACGATAAGAGTCATTGTTGTAAGCTAGGGTGATCGTCTCTCCTTTGTTTAGTCTTCGTGAGTAGCGATTATTGGCAGCGCTCACATGTGTCCAGCCTGAAGAGTTATTTTGATTTCTTGTAAACCAGTTAAACCTTGGATTTTGAACTGTAACTACGGTGTTATTCGTAGTTGCCATCATAGAAATAAAATGAGAATTTGTGGTGTTGTAGTCGGAAAAAGCACTCTTCATAAAACCTGCAAAGAAGTGTGTTCCTGCTCCCACCAATCCTTTGGAAGTTAAGCTAGCTCCTTGTGCACGCGTAATGATCCTAAGGTTTACAAAAAACTCTTGATCAGCCTCCAACACTAGACCTTTATTAGTCAACACCTTTCCTCTATCCTGCTCTTGAATAAAAAGAGGCAGCTCTTCACCATTGGGGTTCGTAACAAAATCTTCTATAAACGTCGGCAACTTATATTGGACAGAATTATTCACAGATAACCCTACGATAGTATGCACCAATGTCCCATCGCCTCTTTTAATCGTCACATTAAATGGGGTGGTCTCATTAGTAGACAGATATAAGGTAAAATAACCTTTTGAGTCATACATCTTAGAATTTATATTACCATAAAAAGGTGGTATATAATGTTTTTTTGAGAGTTGCCCCCTTCCGATAAAAGAAGTGAAGGCTAAAAAAATGATTAGGACAATCTTTGGTAAATTATTCATATGCACGCTATTTCTGTATATAAATCATAATTTTATCAAAAATAAACATTATATACATACAGGCAACACTGAGAACAATTAATACCCAAGATTATACAGTCAAACAGTAAGGTGTCATAGAAAGGGAAATCCATAAATAAAAGCATTTTCCTAAATCATGACCACCATTATATTACTCATACACGATGGTCTTACAATCATAGGGAGAACAACTTGACTAAATGTAAGATGGCAAACAAGTTCTTTATTGTTATATTTTATGACCATGCCCTTTACCTTATCAATTCTATTTTTCAAAAAAAGGTCTTAACAAATTCATTGTTAAGACCTTTTATTCAAATATAAAAACCCGTAATCTATTTATCTGATACGGTCTGCAGCTCTTACTAAAGCTTCATCTTTACCAATTGATCTAATTGCAAGATAATCGAAAATTAATGCGATCACTGGAAAAACTAACACATAGTTTACCATTACTTCCCCTTGTATCAGCGCAGCTGAAGCTACAGCATAAAAATAAGCCACTCCAACAACACCTAGTTTTAAAATTAAGTTTATCACTGTTATTCTTATCTGCATGACACGATTACTGTACATGAAAATTGTAACTAGAGATAAAATAATAATCAAACACACAAATATTACTAAAGGCATTAATGATGCACTGTCGGCGTCATTTAATGGCAACTGAGGAGTAAATTTTGTCAACTCCATTGCAAAAGTCTCGCTCTTTGTTTTAATCCAAGCCAAAGTCGGCACAAATAGACCTGCCATTACAATGGCTGATAATAAAAGAAATAAACTTTGTATTCTTTGAATCATAATTCAACTACTTTTTCATTGAGAGTCTCGTTACGCTTGACTCTATAACACATTGTCTTCTTATACAAAGAACGAATAAATAATTATTTTTCCGAATAGATTAATTAATTATTTCCTAGAATTAAAGGTAATCCGTCTTTACTAGACCCTACAACAATGATCTTACTATTATTACTCTTTGATAGTTCTAATGTAGCTTCGATTCCTCGTTGTTTTAACACATTATCAGAAAGCGACTTGCTAATGATACGGTTATAACCAGCAATACCTTCTGCTTCAATTCTTTTTCTCTCCGCCTCACTTTTTTCTCGATCCAACTTAAACTTATAAGCCAACGCTTCTTGCTGCTGCTTTAACTTGTTCTCGATAGCTTGTTTGATCTGATCAGGTAGATTGATCGAACGGATTAGCAAAGCACGCATTTCAATGTGGTTCTTATCCAAAGACTTCTTAGACTCCTGTATAATAGACTGCTCCACTTCACTTCTCTTTGTTGAATAGATCTCTTCCGCAGTGTAGCGTCCAGCCACTTGTCGTACGGTAGCTCTTACTTCTGGAACAACTAATTGATCGACATAGTTGCGGCCAAAACGCTCATGCAGATACCCTATTTGGTCATATATCGGGTTAAAACGAACGGAAACATCTATATTGATAGACAATCCATTTTTATCCAGCACATCCATTCTCTCTTCACGCTTCAGTTCTTTCACGTTATAAATGGTAATTGAATTCCATGGTGCTTTAACATGAAAACCAGGCTTAAAAATATTGGTTTTATCCAATCCTGTAGAATATGGGCGGAAAATCACGGCTCTTTCTCCGGGATTTAAAGTAAAAAATAGTTGACTTCCAAAAGCAATTACTATAATAACTGCAAAAGCAATCATACCTAGAGATATTGTCTTTTTATTCATAATCAGACGTTTTACATATAAATTTTAATTCAAACTCACATTATCAGATAAATATACACCTTTTTATCTAAATAAAATACATGTAAAAAAGTCATAATCTAGTTTAAAATAAAATTATACTTTTACAGTCTTTCTCAAAAAAATTAAACAACATAATACTAACGATAGTAATAAATAAAACGATATAATTATGAAAATATTTAAGCCTTCGGAACTTATCATCAATCCTGATGGTACCGTATTTCACTTGCACTTACTACCTGGTGATATCGCGAATAAGATTTTATTAGTTGGTGATCCAGGACGTGTTCGATTAGTAGCAAGTCTTTTCGACAGTATAGAATTTGAAAAGGAGAATAGAGAATTTGTTACAATTACAGGGACATACAAGGGGGAGAGGTTTACCGTTGTATCAACTGGAATTGGAACTGATAATATCGATATTGTTGTTAATGAACTAGATGCTCTTGCAAATATCGACTTTGAGACCAGAACAGAAAAAGCTACGAAAAAACAACTAACGCTAGTAAGGATGGGGACATCAGGTGCAATACAACAGAATATCCCTGTAAACAGCTTTGTTCTATCTAAAACAGCGATAGGTTTTGATGGCCTATTGAACTACTATGCAGGTGTAGAGAAAATTGCAAATGTAGATTTCGAAGATAAGTTCATGGAACATACTTCTTGGAACAAACGTTTAACAACACCTTATGTTGTTGATGGGTCTGATGAGATCTATAACAAAATGGCTTCCGACGAAACAGTAGAGGGGATCACAATTTCGGCACCGGGTTTCTATGCCCCACAAGGCCGTGAACTAAGAGTGCCTCTATTAGATCCTGAACTAAACGATAAAATAGGCTCATTCAGATATGAAGATCGTGCAATCACGAATTTCGAGATGGAATGTTCTGCTATATATGGGCTTTCAAAACATATGGGACATAAGGCAATGACCATCTGTACAATCATAGCAAACCGTGTTCGTAAAGAAGCGAATGTGAGTTATCATGGAAGGGTAAAAGAGATGATTAATTATACATTAGAACATCTTCTTGACTAACCATAATTTACCATTTTTAATCCCACTTAATAGATGCTTCAAGTTCATATCGTATCCATTAAGTGGGAATTAATATATCTAGTTCATCCATCGTATGATTTAAATCTACAGATAAATTATACTATCACTTTTCCAATTGTTTCATACACAACTACATTTCGTATTACCACCAACACTCCTACCTCTAAGAACAAAAAAGTGTACTGCGATTAACACAATCTTTATGATTTAATCCGTAACTTTAAGCAACGATTAAATCATTGTATTATGACGGATTTTCAAAAAATTCCATTGACATCTATCTACAAGAGACAGAAGTCTGACAGAGATATCTTTCAAGAGTTAATGCCCACAAAAGTCAAAGAAATATTAGTGGTTGCAACCGTTTACGATGCCTACTCGATAGTTCGCGAAGGACAGTTCTCTGACAAAATATTTGGTGAATATCTTCAATTAAATCTATATGCTTCCCCTCGTTTCACTTCAGTGAATTCACAAGAGGATGCCCTACAAATCATACACAAGAAGCACTTCGACATGGTGATTATCATGGCCGGGGTAGATAAAAAACTCTCAATAGAGATTGCTGAGAACATTCATTTCTCAAAAAGTCGCCTTCCAATCTTGATGCTAGCCAATAATAACCATGGATTAGAAGATCTTCAGCGAGAAGTCGCTAAAGTCCCTGCCATAAATAGACTATTTGTATGGAATGGGAATTCCAATGTTTTTGTGGCCATGATCAAATATGTTGAAGACATGAAGAATGCGGCACGGGACACTAAATTAGGTAACGTTCGTATCGTACTATTGGTAGAGGACTCTGTACGCTATTATTCTCGTTATCTTCCTGTACTGTATACAGCCATCATGACACAGACACAGAATCTGGTCTCTGAAGATTCTTCGGACGAGCTACATATGATACTAAAAATGAGAGCCAGACCTAAAGTTCTATTGGTCAGCACCTATGAAGAAGCGATAAAAATTATCGACGAATATAGTGAAAACCTGCTATGTGTAATCTCAGATGTTCGATTCCCGCGTCACGGTATTGACGATGAAGATTCAGGTGTAAACCTGCTTCTTGAAGCACGTAAAAAGCTAAAATTCTCTATCCCTACCCTACTTCAATCTCATGATCCTTCAAATAGAGAGCGAGCGAAGAAGATTGGTGCAAACTTCATCGACAAAAATTCAGAGAAACTATCTCTTGAGATCATGAAGTTTATTAATGAAAAACTTGGTTTTGGCGACTTCATATTCCGGGATAAAGAGGGTAATAAAGTTGGTGTAGCAACTGATCTAGAAGAGTTTGAAGAACTTCTTCATGAAGTGCCAAGCGAATCGATTATTCGCCATGCAAAAGTAAATGCTTTTTCGTCATGGTTAATGGCTAGAGGAGAGATTAATATTGCGGAACAACTTTTGCCGTATAATATTGAAGATTTCTCTTCTGCAGAAGAACTAAGAGAGTTTTGTATAAAGGTATTCCTAGATGCTAAGCAAAAAAAACATAGAGGACAAATCATCAACTTCTCTCCTAAACTTTGTACCGGGAATAGATACATTGTTAGAATGGGAAGAGGTTCTCTGGGAGGAAAAGGAAGAGGATTGGCCTTTATATCTAATCTTATTGAGAATATCGATTTTAAACATCTGATAAAAGGGATCAATATCCGCCAACCTGCCACAGCCGTTATTGGTGCTGTTGAATTCGATCGATTTATTGAGATGAACAATCTATATGACGATATCTATCAAGATAGACCTGCAGAAGAGATAAGAAAACTTTTTCTTGAAGCAGAGATAGGTGTGGTACTAAAGGATCGTCTATACAACTACCTAAAAGAGATGAAGAAGCCACTTGCAATTCGTTCTTCTGGTCTGTTTGAAGATTCTCTTTTGCAACCATTTTCTGGCGTCTACTCGACATATCTAATACCAAACAATCACACGGATATAAATATCCGATTAGAACAACTATGCAAGGCTATAAAATTAGTTTATGCATCCATTTTTACAGAGACAGCCGAATCATACTTCCATGCTGTAAACTATAAAATTGAGGAAGAAAAGATGGCTGTTGTTATTCAAGAAGTTGTAGGACACGACTATAATGGTAAATTCTATCCCAACATCAGTGGGGTGGCACAATCCTACAACTACTATCCATTCTCATATATGAAACCTGGAGATGGATTTGCAGTTGTAGCAGTGGGATTAGGCATGCATGTTGTTGGAGGAAACAAAGCATTCCGTTTCTGTCCTGCCTATCCACGACTAATCAATGGATCAATACAAGATCAAATGAGAGATTCTCAGAAATTCTTTAATGCTATTGATCTATCAACAACAGAAATCAACTTAGAAGAGAAAGATGAAGATGCAGCAATTTTAAAGCTCCGAATTGCTGAGGCAGACAAAGATCAAAACCTTAATGACTGTGCCTCAACCTATAATCACATAAACGATATGGTTGAGCCTGGGACTTTCACTAAAGGCCCTCGGATCATCAACTTTGCTAATATATTACAATACGATTCAATACCATTGGCACAAATGATACAACTCTTACTAAACCTCTTTGAACAAGCGATGGGGTCACCAGTAGAGATGGAGTTTGCAGTGGATCTAGAAAAAAGGGAAGATAACAAGCCGACATTTTATATATTGCAAATCAAACCATTGATCCAACAAGAAAAATCATACCATATTGATTTAAATGAAATCGATGAAGAGAAGCTAATCATGAAAGCGAAAAAAGGTATGGGCAATGGTAAGTTAGATCAGATAAAAGACATTATCTACATCGATCCAAAATTATTTGATAAGCTTTCCACCAAAGAGATGGCAGAAGAGATTCAAAAGATGAATACCGAAATGGTTACACAAAACAAAGAGTATGTACTAATTGGACCTGGTAGGTGGGGAACAAGAGATCCTCATACTGGCATCCCTGTTTTGTGGGCAGACATTTCAAATGCAAAAGTTATTGTTGAAATTGGGCTACCTGATTTTCCATTAGATGCATCTTTAGGCTCCCATTTCTTTCATAATGTTACCTCTATGAATGTAGGGTACTTCTCTATACCATTCCAAAGCAAGGACTCTTTTATTGATTTAGATAAAATCTCCTCTATTGGAGAGGTCACTTCTCACGGAAAATTCACTAAACATGTACATATTGATGATGGGGTGGTCGTATTAATGGATGGAAGTAAACAAACAAGTGTAATACAAATTAACTAGTCCAAAGACTATATTAAGATGATCGATACGCAAAAGCAAGAACATCGATCATTTGACTAATGCAATTTAACAAAAAAGCGTCGACTCGTTAATACGGACGACGCTTTTTGCATTCAAATGTAGACAATGTAAAATAAACTTGATTACATTAACTTGAAATGCCCCCATTCATAAGTTTCTAACAGCTCATGATCTAATGAACGTAATTCAACTTTAAAATCACGAATTACAGCATATGTTCCCACCCCATACTTACCTTTAGGAATAGATATAGAGCCTGGATTCACCATAAAAGCTCCTTCAATAATTTGACATAAAGGAACGTGTGTATGTCCTGTGAACACCCAACGATGGTTAGCTGTATCAACATGATCTAGATGACCATGGGTAGCAATGCATGAAGTGTTATGCCACCCAAATTCACAAAAATCATCCATCATCGGAAATGATAATAACATTTGGTCAACTTCACTGTCACAATTGCCACGACAAGCATGAATTACCGAAGCATATTTATTTAAAATATCAGCCACCGCTGCAGGATCATAATGTGTCGGAATAGGATTTCTAGGGCCGTGGTACATTAAGTCTCCACATAATACCAGCTGAAAAGTCTCTGTTTCATTTGACAGCAGCATATCTAGATGATCTAGTGCTGCTTTATCACCATGAATATCTGCAAAAACATACAATTTCATGTGTTTGTCTAATTAAAACTTGTGAATAATAAAGATTGCAGGACGCTTGTGTAAAGAAGGTTTATTATTCTTCCACTCTGCTACAGTTTTCGTTTTGATATATTCTGTTTCAAGAGTAATATCACATGCTACACAAACCTGAGTATTACCAGCACAAGTAGCTAAGATATCATCAAACATAGTATCATTACGGAATGGCGTTTCAATAAAAACTTGAGACTGATGCTCTTGATAAGAACGTTTTTCTAACTGTTCTAATTTCTTCACTCTCTCAGGTTTCTTCATCGGAAGGTACCCATTAAAAGCAAAACTCTGTCCATTCATTCCTGATGCCATCATCGCCAACAAAATTGACGAAGGCCCCACTAATGGCATCACGCGATAGCCCTTCTTATGTGCCAACTGTACCACAGAAGCCCCAGGATCTGCAACGCCAGGACATCCGGCTTCCGAAATAACTCCTACATTCTCGCCTTTGGCCAATGGTAGAATCATCTCTTCAATCTCACGACTCTTTGTTCTCTTATTCAGAACAAAGAATGTCAAGGTGTCAATGTCAATCGCTTTATCTACACGTTTTAAAAAACGTCTTGTTGTACGAATATCCTCAACAATAAAAACTTTTACACTCTTGATAATCTCTTGAACCTCCAATGGAATTACTCCACCAACAGGTGTCACCCCTAGCGTATTAGGGATCATATACAATGTTGCCATACGATTTATCCGAACGTTTCTTTGTAATTAAAACGCGAAGATACAGGTTATTTTAATATACAGAAAATTATAGCCCGTCAGTTTTAATTCGATGCCATTCCAACATCAATACTGTTGAGCCTAAAAAGAAAATCACCAACCCCATGACCATCATGGAAGTACGTAAACCATAACTATCAGTTACCCCTCCTAAAACAGGCCCAATCGCTGCAAATAGAATCCGAATTAAAAAGTTACGAATTGACAAGACCGTTGCACGAACCGAAGATGCAGTATGCTGGTTCACCATATTCTTAAGTGTTGGAGTCGCAATACCACGGGTCAAATAAAACACGACAACAAAGGCAAACACCCAATAGCTTTTCACAAATCCTATAGACAAATAGCCACCAACAATTCCAATAAGAATTATTATAGATAACCACATTGAATGGACTCTCTTTTCGATATAATAAGCACGGATACATCCCCACGCAACGATAAGATTTAGAGCTGTCCACAACACACCATATTGTGAAACAGGGATTAACATCTCTTTAAATAAAAGTTGTAGTAGCCACGCCATAGTCAAAGTTGCAGTCCCTATAATTGAGGAAAACAGAAGGGAATTTCTTAAAGCCAAGTGTTGAACAAATGAAGATTTCACCACACCAACAACCTCTTTAATTGAAGCGATACGATGTTCTAAACTTGAAGAGGGCTCTCTCAACATCAAGGCTGCAGGAATTCCAATTAAAGATACAAAAGCTTGACCAATCATTGGATAGCGGATAGAATAACTTGCTAAGAATCCAGCCATCAATCCAGCGATTGCTTCTAAAAAGTTTCCCCATGATGTAATTCGCCCTTCTATCATTAGATAATCTGAAGTACGCTCTTCATCGTTTAATGTATCATAAAGTAATGCTGAATCAGATCCAGATATAAAGCTTTGCCCAATACCAAGCAACACTTCTGCAATCAAGAAGAACCAAAATCCCGTAAAGAAAGCATAACAGCTATATCCCAAAGCACCAAGTATGGTGCCCAGCACCAATGCATTTTTTCTACCCCACACATCAGAAAGATATCCTGAAGGAATCTCACACAACACTACCATTAGGGAATAAATAGCTTTCAAAATGAATACTTGTTGCACATCCAAGTGGGCAGATTCGTAAAAAAGCATGATTACAGGCATAGCCAGCATAAACCATTTAGCAGCCTTGATTAAATACAATTGGACAATATTTCGATGCATAAATCCTCTCTTAATTGGAATATACAGCAAAGATAACAGGAAAATGGTGTGATCTTTCCATCGTTCCAATAAATACGAACTTTTCATAACATTACTAAAGCACTGACTCCACTATTCTAAATAAGAGATAAATAACCCTTAAGCATTGTGACTTTCATGGAACTAAAATACATTTACGATAGTTTTTCGATCACTAACTGATATACAAAAAGAGAATATGATGATCACATTTATCAATGAATTTTTATTAGAATTTATCCGTCTGTTCAATGAAATGGCCATCTATCTCATGATAGGGTTCTTTTTTGCAGGGCTTTTACATAATTTTCTAAGAAAAGAGAGTATTGTAAAATATCTTGGGACGAACTCAACGAAATCAGTTATAAATGCAGCTTTTATTGGTGTCCCACTACCACTATGCTCTTGTGGAGTAATTCCGACAGGACTATCACTATATAAACATGGCGCAAGTAAAGGTGCAACTAACGCCTTTCTTATCTCAACCCCACAAACAGGAATAGACTCTTTTCTTGCCACCTATTCTCTAATGGGATTGCCTTTTGGATTGTTCAGAGCCATTGCTGCATTTGTAACAGGTATATTTGGAGGAGCAGTCACTGAAACGTGGACCAAAGGGCAGCATTCTGAAGTCTTCATGAATAAAGACAAAACACTAAACAAATCAAAGAGTATAAAAGATAAAATCATTGGGACTTTCAAGTTTGGATTCATTGAATTCCTAGCCGATATATCAAAGTGGCTGGTTATCGGGTTAATATTGGCTGCACTAATCAGCACAATTTTGCCTGAAAACTTCTTTAATTCTTTCTCATCTTCACCAATAATCAACATGCTTTTAGTTCTCGTTGCATCCATTCCTATTTATGTATGCGCAACAGGCTCAGTTCCTATTGCTGCAGTATTGATCATTAAGGGGCTCTCACCTGGAGCTGCTTTTGTTTTTCTAATGGCAGGACCTGCTACCAATATTGCAACACTTGTTGTTTTATCAAAAACTATAGGAAAGAAAGCGACTACAATCTATCTCCTTTCTATCATTTTCGGGGCTATCGGTTTTGGGTTAATGATCGATTATGTATTGCCTACAAAATGGTTTACCTTTGCAATGCATCACGTAGGACATCATCATGGAAACACTTCAACCCTACAAATCATTTCGTCCATTTTATTTGCTCTTCTTCTGTTAAGAGTATTTGCTCTTAAAGCAATCCATTATATACAAGAAAAGGTTAAAGCCAACAAATCTTATAATGATCAATGTGTATATACCATTCAAGGGATGGGTTGTAATAAATGTAAAAGAAAAGTAGAAACCAACCTTCAAGGAATAAATGGGGTAAAGTCCGTTCAAGTAGATCTTACAACAGGAAAAGCAACAATACAAGGAGAACAGTTTTCACGACAAGAGATTCAAGATAAAATTACATCATTAGGCTATAAGATGGACTTATAACACATCAGAACTACCATACCTTTATTTTCTATTGGATGTGGTAGTTTTAAAAACTCACAACATTAATTATCATACAATTCCTCATCGTTCATCTCACTTATCACGGTATACATGTTGGTGATATATTTATAATACAATTGGTTTTGATAGAGATTGATCATAAAATCCTCATAGATTTCCTCCCCTAGTTGACGATACAGTTCTTTGTGGTAAGAGAGGTTCAAAATATGCATTTGAGTTCTTTTGTTCTTCATTGCTCTCAAATGACACATTTGAGTTCTATAGTTGATGAACTGTATCTGTATCTTATCGACCTGCATAGGTAACACATTTCTTGTTGTACTTAGAATCTGACAATATATAAACGCTTTTTGGGGAATTTCATTTTTATCATCATAAACATATAAACATTTATCCCGAAATTCATTTTTCATATACCATTCGATATACTCTAAAGAATCGGGGCCAATTTCCTTATCAAAACTATAGGTAGGATAGTTATATAGTCGCTTTTTAACATACTCATACTGAACCTTTTTGATCTTCTGACATGAATCAATTTGAGTCTTTAGCTCTGTATAGGAACCTAAAAATCCATTATAAATAGCTCTTTCTTGAAAAATTCGTCTATCAAACTGCTGCTTTAGACTATCTCCTAATAAAGTTTTGACAGCGCCATTGTAATCTTTATGGAGGGTTTCATAGGCGTGTTTTTTTTGATCCCGAAGCATCATCTTTCGAGAAATATTTCCTCTTTCAGTTCTGTAGTAGTAGCAAGCAAATCTTATTCTATCGACTAATGGTCCATTTATATCACAAGCTTGAACACACAATTGAGAATAAAGGTCTGCCG
>JAONJW010000066.1 GCA_028377305.1 Prolixibacteraceae bacterium
ATGGGAACGACTGCTTTTTTTGCCTTTACCGTATGTATAGGGATGGGATATAGTTGGGAGGTTGCATTGACAGCCATCTTCTTAGAAGGTCTATTCTTTATCTTTCTGACCTTAATAAATGTGAGAGAGAAGATTATCGGAGCCATCCCTTTATCCGTAAGACAGGGTATTACTGTCGGGGTAGGTATGTTTATTACGTTAATTGGACTTAAAGGAGCCGGTATTGTTGTGGATAACAATGCTACATTGGTTACCATGGGAGATTTGACTGCACCATCAGCCATTATTGCCATCGTTGGTATTGTATTGACCGGTGCTCTATACTATAAGAAGGTTCCAGGCTCGATCCTTATAGGAATGATCTTTTGTACTATTATCGGTTTGCCAATGGGGGTAACTAAGTTGCCTGAGAGCTGGGATTTCGCAATTCCTTCTATTTCACCCATTGCTTTTCATTTGGATTTTAGCTGGATAGGAAGTTTTGATGAGACTATAAATATTATTGTCGTATTATTTGCCTTTCTTTTTATTGATATGTTCGACACCATTGGAACTTTGGTAGGCGTATCTAATAGTGCCAATATGGTGGATGAGAATGGAGAAATAAAGAATCTAAAACAAGGTTTAACAGCGGATTCAATTGCAACGGTTTGTGGTGCGTTATTGGGTGTTTCTACTGTCACTACTGTTTCTGAGAGTGCTGCGGGTATCGCAGAAGGAGGACGGACAGGGTTAACATCAATGATTACTGCGATTTTCTTGTTAATTGCTTTGCTTCTTTCGCCACTGTTTTTGATGGTGCCTGCTGCAGCTACAACACCGGCACTTTTTATTGTGGGGGTAATGATGATAAGTGAAACCAGTAGAATTAATTTTAAAGATTTTACAGAGGCCGTACCAGCATATTTTACTTTTATGTTGATGCCATTAACTTATTCTATTGTAAATGGTATTATGATGGGGGTAATCTCTTATGTCTTCATTAAGCTTTTTACCGGAAGACGAAAAGAGGTGACGGTATCTATGTGGATTCTAGCGATTGTATTTATGATTAAAATATTTATATCATAGACCATTGTCAATGGATCTATCTATGAAAGGTGCAATCGTTTTATTACGGTTGCACTTTTTTTTTGATATGGACATACTAAAGATTATAGGAAGCCTGATGCTAGGCTATGTGTTTTTTTGTGGGATAAAAAAATCCTAGATGATTATACCAATAATGAGGTTTTTATGTTATATAAATAGGAGGTCGGTGAACAAGCTTATACTCCAAGTGTTTAAAAGTAGTTGAGCAGCAAAACATCGCTATAATTATTATCTTTGTTAAAAGGGAAGGCGTAAGTTGTTCTAATAGATGTAAATACAAACACAATAAAGAGAAGCATATATTATGTATAAAAAAATTATTATTTACTGTGGGGTTTTAGCCTTAGGATTGGCCTCGTGTGTTTCGAAGAAGAAATATGTGGCGCTAGAGGCTCGCAAGCAAAAGAGTGATCAACGTGTGGTGGCATTGAAGAAAGAGTTGTCTTCAACGCAAAAGGAGTTAAAAGATAGAAATGATTCGTTTGATCAGATTCGAGAAGATCTTGAGTATAGTAATACAAAGATGTTAAGTAAGGTGGACGAAGTTGTAGATAAAATGGCGATGGAGTCACAGAAGAATCAGGAGTTGAGTGGGGAGCTAGAAGATCAACTGTTTTCGTATAAGAACGAGAATAGACAATTAAGTGCCCAAATCAGCCAGTTGGATCAAGAGATTACTAAATATAAGAGTGATATTACTGTTCTTAAAAAGACACTAGAGAAGAAAAATAGTGAACTTATTGAGGTGAAATATGCTTTAAACAATGAGAAAGACAAGTCTACGATTCTAAATAATAAGATATCGTCTAATGACGATAAGGTGGAAAATTTAGAGAAGAAACGTACCGATTTAACGAAAAGTATTTCCTCTTTAAAGCGTCAGATTAAGACTCAAAATGAGGAGATAGAGCGTTTAAAGAACAATGTGAAGTTGTTGAAAAAACAGATCTAGTCCTCTATAATTAATAGAAAGTCTATTAATAGAAGGTCGGAACAGAAATACCTTCCATTCTACGATATAGCTCTAGAGCATAGATATCTGTCATCCCCGATACATGGTCCACAATGGCAAGAGTCCGTTTGTATGTGTCGGGGTTGTTTATGTCATACTGTTTGGGAATCAGAGATAGCATATTTCGGGAATGTTCCGTATTTGGACTTTCTTGTGCACGAATAAAACGATCTAATAGTGTTGTGATGATTTTATGTCCAGCAATATGAATTTCTACTACATCTCGGTGCATATAGATCTCCTCTCTTGTTATCTTTAGAATGTGATCTAATGCTTTGCGTGATTTTTGAGGGATGCCGTTAATCAGAGGTTCGACTTTGTCACCATTCATTATTCGATCATAATGGAGCATGAACTGATGGAAGCATTCATTGGTTAGTTTTCCAATGGTTATCGACCTAAGATAGGATACCTTCTCACTTTTGTCTTTGATGGTATCGAGTGTCTTCATCGTTTTTGGTGTACTATCTTCATCTAGATGGAAGGCCAGAAAAAACTCTTCTACCCTTTCGTACGAGAGTATGGTCATTTTGAAAGCATCCTCAATATCCATAACCTGATAACAAATGTCATCAGCAGCTTCCACAAGATAGACTAATGGATGACGGGCATATTTACCATCTTTTTGCTCGATCCCTAGCGTGTCGGCAATTTTCATGAAAGTCTCCTTTTGATCTTGAAAGAATCCAAACTTTTGGATGTTTGTTTTGGTCGACTCATAGGGATATTTTACTACCGAGGCTAATGTGGAGTATGTTAGAGAGAATCCTCCTGGACGGCGACCAATAAACTGGTGGGATAGTAGTCTAAAGGCATTTGCATTACCATCATAACGAATAAAATCGTTCCACTGTTCATTTGTGAATATTGATTGGAACTTCTTGCCGTAATGGTTTTGGAAGAAATCGGCGATGGCATATTCTCCAGAGTGACCAAAAGGAGGATTTCCAAGGTCGTGAGCTAAACATGCAGAAGCAATAATTTCTCTAATGTCACTGGCAAGTTCCCAGTCTAACTCTTTACGTTTTATAAGTTCGGCAGAGAGCATTGCACCTAATGATCTTCCAACACTAGATACTTCGAGACTGTGGGTTAATCGGTTGTGGACGAATATAGAACCAGGTAAAGGAAATACTTGTGTCTTATTTTGAAGTCTACGGAATGTCGCAGAGAAGATGATTCGATCATAATCTCGTTGGAATTGAGATCGATGGTCAAAAGCTTGAGTTTTTTTGTTCTCCTGGCCAAGTCTTGTGGGACAAATTAATTGATTCCATTTCATATTTCTCGTTTTAATTGTTAGAGGTTACCATCGATGCGGATGATATTGTTTTAACTCCTGTTCCATATGCTTAATGTTGGGAATGATTTTCAGCAAAGCTGTCTGGAAATCTTTACCATGGTTCGGGATGATGGTGTGGATCAATTCATGTATTATTACCATATCCCTTAAGTGGGATGGGAGCCTCATGAGATGTTGGTTAAGGTTTATATTTCCGAGAGAAGAACAACTTCCCCAATTGGTCTTATTGTTTTTAATGAAGCATTTGCGGTAGGGTAACTGTAACTTTTCACTCCAATAACTTAATCGTTTAGGGAGAGATCGTTTGGCTTCTATTTTTACGACAGAGTTAAGAAAATCGGCTTTTATGGTCTCTACTTTCTGTTTTGTAGCTGTTGTTGGAAGTGTTAGTACAATTCCATTGGCGTTTTCATTAATCTTCGGGCGATCGATATCCTGGAACTCAATTCTATAGTTTCGATCCTCAAATGCCCATACATCGGGAAGGTTAGAGGTGGTTTTATTCCCAACTTTCTGTTTGTTCTTAATTAAACACTGTCTATTTTGTTCTATCCATTTCGTTATGTCTTCCCAAGATACATAGGGTGGAGTCCCAATTGAGATACTGCCATCTGCTTTAAAAGAGCAACGTATCGTGCGTTTGGTGCTTCCTCTTCGGATCTTAAGAAGTCCTATGTCTTTACCATCTACAGTTTTTGTTTCGATCATTTATTCTTTGTAAAATTGTTTCTAACCCAGATAGGAAAAATGATAGCCCCAATGAGAAGGTATGGGTAGTAACTAATAGCTCTCCAAATGAGAGAGACCATATTCTCGTATCCATGGGGGATAAAATCAGTCATGTATTGTGAAAATAGAAACTCCGAGAAGCCTGCTCCTCCCGGGCTTGGCATCACCATCATCATGATCCACATGATAAGCTGTCTCGCAAAGATGATCATTTGATTTGATATTTCTATGAGCTGAGGGTTTGGATTGAGTGTGGACACTGCAACACCTAGGATAATTAGGTTGGCGGTCCAATATCTAGAGATCCAAGATGTCGCCGTAGCAAAAAATGATTTTATCCAAAAAATAGCGGGCTTATTCTGAAGGTTCTTGGATGCCAAGATAAATTCGTCACCATATTCAAGTGCATCATCCTTCCAGCGACGTAGGAAAGGGAGGGATACTATTCCTACAATAATACGTTTGAAAAGAAGAGGTCGAAAGAAAAGAGCATAGGAAACAAATATGATATAGCAGAGTTTAATGGCATATCCAATGATGGCAAACCATATTAAGTTGTTTACAAAACTATTTGCATTGTATTGGATAAATAGATCATTCCAACCGATGGTTAAAAGGAGAATAGGAAAGCTAAGAGCAAAGAATAGTTCATCTAGAAAGCTCGTGGCCATCACAATGGTGGTACTCTCTGCCCAAGAGAGTTTTTCTCGGTGAAGAAAGAACACAGCTACCCCTGTGCCACCAATAGCAGTAGGAGTGATGGCTGATGCAAACTCCCATAAGAATACAATCTTAATGCATTGAATCCATGATAGAGATCGGTTTGATAGCGTTCTAAGTCGTAGAATATAGCCAAAATCTCGACATAGCATTAGTCCAATAGCCCCAAGAATAAAAAGCAGGCCATGGGTGTTGAAACTAAAGGAGGCAATTTGATCTTTCTCTTTGTAGACAAGATATATAGCAACAACAATACCGATAAAAATAGGAAGTAATATTCTTGAAAGTCGAAACTGTTTTAGATGCGATTGTGCGGATGTATTCATAAACTTGTATTATTGAATGGCTTTATCTTACAAAGAATTGGATCACTTCTTTGTTGTTTAACCCATTTTTGTTTGAGATGTTTTATAAAAATAGGAAAACAATCGGTATTTTACATCAATAGTTTTACTTTCAGTGTTTTAAAACGAACTTTTTAAACTCCTTATAGGTTATTATAATACAAGTATTTGTATTATATGTTAGAACTTTTAACCGATAAGCTTATGGATAATGTAGAATTGCATGGCAATCTATTTAAAAGAGAGAGTCTCAATCGTGTGTTGGAGAATATTGTCTCTGAAACAATGGTTTTTGAGGTGATCAATCCTTTTTATGGGTATTATGGGGATAAATCGAAAGCAAACACACCTCTCTATTTTTATATCATGTTTGCAAAGAACTATCCATTGTCTTGTATTGAGAATACTATTGAGATGATGAAAGTTGCTCAATTGATTAATCTTGATGCAGTGAAAGTGCTTTTAAATATCTCAGGGAGAGAGTATTGTGGCATTCGTCTTCGTGGGGTAGAAGGTCATGGAAAGATAATGGAGTTGCAAGAGTGTTTCGAGAGGTATGGATATGAACTAAGTAAAAAGAAATTAAGAGATTTGACTTTTGAAGCAAATGTTGAGGTCGATAAGTTCTTTGAGTTGAGCGAAGTTTCTGAAGATATCTATTTTGATAATACAGAAAATAATCATGCATACTTTGTATTGCCATCGTTTTTGAAATGGAAAGAATTTGAACGACTAGATCGTCAAGCACATCTTAATTGGGAAGGGTTAAACTTCGACTCTGCTCTATGTGCCTTGAGACTGAATGGTGTTTATAGGTCGGCAATAAGGATTTATCGAAAATCTTTAACGCCTGAGTTTGTGAACGAGGTAAAGCATAGTTATGAACGAAAATTGATGTTTATGCAATGATTTGATTGTGATAGTTCTGTTAACATTGTATCGATGTGAATGTACTATATTGTAGTATATTCGTTCACCTTAGATGAGATAAAAAGTTGTGAATCTTATCAATTTTGGTTTTTATTTTTTATCTTTAAACCCTCGAAAAGAAAGAATACAAAAAGTTTCAGAATAATTTAAAGTAGGATTATGGAACCGAAAAAGACTCCCAAAGCAGATTTGGAAAGCAAAAGGTCGACATTCGTATGGCTCGGTCTGGTTGCCTCGCTGCTATTAACGTGGTCCCTTTTTACGTGGACATCAAAGCCTAAAAAAACAGAAGGTTTTGGTGCGATGCAACAAGAGGCAATGGTAGAAGAAGAGATTCCGATTACAACAAAACCAGAAACACCACCACCACCACCACCACCACCACCACCAGCACAGATGGCTGAGATGATCACGATTGTGGATAATGATGAAGATATCGAAGACGATGTGTTGATCGAAGAGGCTGATGATACTGAAGGACCAGTAAAGGTGGAGAAAGTGATTGAGGTCGAAGACGAAATTGTAGAAGAGCAAATTTTCAGCTTTGTTGAGGATATGCCAGCATTCCCAGGAGGTATTCCAGCGCTGATGAAATTTATTGGAAAAGCTGTTAAGTATCCAATCATTGCACAAGAAAACGGTATCCAAGGTAGGGTATTTGTTAACTTTGTAGTGGAGAAAGATGGTAGTGTAACTGACG
This sequence comes from Prolixibacteraceae bacterium, assembly GCA_028377305.1. Taxonomy (GTDB): domain Bacteria; phylum Bacteroidota; class Bacteroidia; order Bacteroidales; family Prolixibacteraceae; genus Halosquirtibacter. The sequence goes on from JAONJW010000066.1 coordinate 6,831, forward strand.
TTAAGATTGCTAGGGGTGTTGACCCATCTTTGGATAAAGAAGCAATTCGCGTGGTTAAGACTCTTCCAAGATGGAAACCAGGGATGCAACGTGGTAAAGCAGTACGTGTGTCATACTCTGTACCTATTAACTTCGTATTGAATTAAATAGATCAGAACAAGATATTATTATAATAATGAATCCCGATCTTGTCTATTATGACGAGATCGGGTTTTTTACATTCAATGGTAGGAATAATAGATGGGATCAAAAGAGATAAACATAGAAGATAGAGAAAAATCCGCGGTAGTCGGCTTGATTAATAGTAGTCAAGATGAGAACAAGGTGGAAGAGTATCTTGATGAATTGACTTTTCTAGCAGAGACCGCAGGTGCTCATGTTTTAGGACGATTCGTTCAACGTATGGAGACACCCAATAGAGCAACATTTGTTGGAAGTGGAAAGCTGGAGGAGATACATGATTTTGTCAAGATACATGACTTAGATTCTATTATTTTTGATGATGAACTTTCACCTACACAATTGAGAAATATTGAGAAGGTGTTAAATGTCAAAGTACTAGATAGAACAAATCTAATTCTTGATATTTTCGCTAATCATGCACAAACGGCAAGTGCAAGGACACAGGTTGAGTTGGCTCAGTATCAATATATGCTTCCACGATTGACTCGTATGTGGACTCACTTGGAGCGTCAGCGAGGTGGTATTGGAATGAGGGGTCCAGGAGAGACTCAGATCGAGACCGATAGACGTATTATCTTGGACAAGATATCACGATTAAAGAATGAATTGGTTAAGATCGATAAACAGAAGGCTACCCAAAGAAAGAATCGAGGTAAGTCGGTTCGTGTTGCGCTGGTAGGCTATACGAATGTTGGTAAATCAACAATCATGAATGTTTTAAGTAAATCAGAAGTGCTTGCCGAGAATAAACTTTTTGCCACTTTGGATACTACAGTACGTAAAGTCGTGGTTCAGAACTTGCCATTTTTACTTGCTGATACTGTAGGTTTTATTCGTAAGTTACCACATGGTTTGGTGGATTCTTTTAAATCAACGTTGGATGAAACTAGAGAGGCGGATATACTCTTACATGTTATCGATATTTCACACGAGGGATTTGAGGAGCAGATTGAAGTGGTGGATCAAACATTAAAAGATATTGGAGCTTCTGATAAGAAGATGATCTATGTTTTTAATAAGATTGATGCATTTCAATATACTCCAAAAGAAGAGGATGACCTAATGCCATCAACTCGAGAGAATATTAGTCTTGAGGAGTGGAAGCAGACATGGATAGCTAAGTCTAATGATCAGGCTATTTTTATCTCTGCAAAGGAACGAGATAATATGGATCCGTTCAAGGAGTTGCTTTATAATGAAGTAAAGAAGATCCATGTTCAACGTTTCCCATATAACGATTTCTTGTTTAATTATTATGACGAGGAGTCTGGCGATCAGATATAATTGATAAGGGACTCTATCTAAAAAGATAGGTGTCGAGAAAATATATAAACCCCAAAGTATTTATTCCTTTGGGGTTTATAGTATTTAGAATTGCCCCTCATTAACTAGGTGTTCTGCAATTTGAACTGCGTTTAATGCAGCGCCTTTCTTTATCTGGTCGGCAACAGTCCATAGTGCGATACCATTCTCTCGAGAAATATCTTTTCGTATCCTACCTACATATACATCATCGGTTCCGGCAAGATCAAGTGGCATTGGATATGACTTATTCGCAGGATCATCGATTCGAGTAATTCCTTTGGTGTTGTCAAAGGCTTTATTTATCTGTTCAATTGATAAGGCAGCCTCTGTTTCAAGCCATATGGCTTCAGAATGAGCTCTTAGTACAGGAACTCTTACTGCTGTAGCACTAACTTTTATGTCACAGTTCATGATTTTTCTTGTCTCAAGATACATCTTCATCTCTTCTTTTGTATAGTCATTATCCATGAAGATATCAATATGAGGAATCACGTTCATTGCCAATTGATGAGCAAAAGCATCCACTTTAGGTTTCTCACCATCAGCAATTTGTTTGGTCTGCATCTCTAACTCTTCCATCCCAGATGCACCTGCTCCACTTGCAGATTGGTATGTTGCAATATGTACACTCTTTATAGGAGAAAGATCATGGATGGGTTTCAACGCTACGACCATCTGTATGGTAGTACAGTTTGGGTTTGCAATGATCTTACTCTTGTATGTGATGGCATCTTGTGCATTTACTTCAGGCACAACTAGTGGTATGGAGTCCACCATTCTAAATGCACTAGAGTTGTCAATCATTATAGTACCATGTTTGGTTATCGTATCAGCAAATTCTTTACTAATAGATGCGCCGGCAGAAGTTAATGCAATGTCAATATCTTTAAAGTCATCGTTATGACAAAGTTCTTTAACAGTAAGGGTCTCTCCATTGAAGGTGTAGCTTTTGCCTGACGATCTTTTTGATCCAAATAGAACCAGTTCATCTAATGGAAATTTTCTTTCTTCTAGTACTTTTAGGAACTCTTGGCCAACGGCACCGCTTGCTCCAACAATTGCAACTTTCATATAAGAGTAGTTATATCATTAATTTATTTCTATTTATCAAACAGTAGATGTTTAATTTATTATTTGATACAAAAATAGTTCATTAATTTAAAAACCGTAGAAAATATAGACTTATTGTGTGCTTATAGTAACAAATAATAACTTTAATCCCCTGTTATACGATTATTATTACGATGAATAGCATAGCAATGAAGCATATATTTGTATAGATCTTTGACTTGTGTTTCTCTATCCTTTGATAGTGAAAGAAAGAAACAAGAGCAATTTTCATGAATCCATAAGGTCGATAAGATTTGATCAATGAATGATTGCTTGTAACTTATAATGGATGAATTGTATTTCGTTATCTCTGTTTGGTTTGAAAGTATTGCATCTTTAATAGGAATATCGCCATTAGAAAAAGCTTCTTTGATATGCCTGTTTTTAAGACCTCTAAAAGGAAGTAGATTTGGACTGGCGATCTCAATTATATTGGTAACATGAGTTGTACTTGTCTCTAAAAGGAGCGTGTCTAGAAACAAAATATCGTGTTTGTGAAATGAGTCTATTGCTTTGATAATCTCATGAGTATCATAAAATGATATCTCATCACACTGAATAATAAGTATTTTAACATTTGACACCTCTCCATGTGCAATAGAGAGGTTACTGGGTGTGCTTTTAATGGATGGGATCTGTTCTATTTCAATAAAATGAGGTTGCTCCATTGTGCTGATTAGAGGATCCCATACATTGGTGGTAATAACTACAAGGTCAATGTAGGGTTCTATATTGCTTTGTAGAAATGTTGAAATTGCTCGCGTTTTCGCTAACATACTTTATGATCTTTTTGTCAAAATAATCCTTGTTATCTCCGATGAACTCTACTTTCAATGGAATGGTGAAAAGATTGTTTTTAATCTCTTCAGGGATATCACTTAGATCTTTAATGCGCATTAGATCTTTTTCTGTGGTTAATATAATCGAGTTAACATTAAGGAGTGATTTCCATTCAGAAGCGATCTTAATCAGATCGTTTTTCTTAAATTGATAGTGGTCAGGAAATCCAATGGTTTTGAGTTTTGCTCCATTCTCCGTGAGATAGGACTCTAGTGATCTAGGGTTTGCTATTCCTGTAAAAAGAAGAATATTCTTTCCTTCTAGATCTGTTATCTTTGGTGACGTATTCTCAAGTTGTGGTTCAAGATCACTGTAGTTGAAGGTGGTGAAAAATAGATCTTGAAATGGTTTAATATCTAACTCTTTAGTGATGAGTCGCTTTTCAATTGGCTTGAGTATTTCAGGACATTTGGTTACGATGATTATTTGAGCTCTATATCTTTCATTGGCAGATTCTCTCAAATGACCATATGGAAGAATATGGTCTTGTGTAATTAATCGGTTGAAATCCGTTAGTAGAATATGAAGGCCTGGTGTCACCTGTCTATGTTGAAAGGCGTCATCTAAAAGAATAACTTCGGGTTTAGATGTATCGTCATAAGAAAGCAGTGTGTCTATCCCATGGACTCTTTTTTCATCTACTGCAACAACAATGTCATTATGTTTGCTCTTCATTTGTAAAGGCTCGTCTCCAACTTGTTGGGCTGTTGCGTTCTCTTGAACTTCTAAAAAGCCTGATGTCTTTCTTTTGTATCCTCTAGATAGGGTCGCAATTTTGAACTTTCCTTTTAGTAGATCAATAAGATATTCTGTATGAGGGGTCTTTCCGGTTCCTCCTACGGTAATATTTCCGATTGATATTATTGGTTGAGCATATTCTTTGGATGAAAATATATTATAATCATACATTAAATTTCTTATGTAGGTAATGAAACCATAAATCCATGAGAGTGGCTTAAGCAATATTTTTCCCAAAATGATATGTTTTATGCTCGTTTATTAATGTGCTCAAAAGTATAAAAGATAATCTAAAATAAAGTTCATTTGGTACCGATCAAATGAACTTTATTTTAGAGTTGTGTTTTATTAATGAATGGTTTCTTGGTATGGAAGCATCAAGTAAGTGCCATTTAGATTTTTGATGTTGTTCATCTGGTTCCAAACCTTAAAAGTCTCTTCTCCTAGAATGGTCCTCATGAAGCTAATCTGAATTTCCTTGCTTGATGTATTAAGTAGTTCAGTAAATGGATCTTTCTTCTTTGGAAATACACTTAGTTCAAATTTGTCGACTCCAGCTTCTTCCTTGGCAACATTAATGGCATCTTGAAGTGTTCCAATCTTGTCAACTAGACCAATTTTAACTGCCTCTTTACCACTCCATACTCTACCTTTAGCAACATCATGAACATCCTCTATAGACATCTTACGCCCCTCTGCAACACGAGAGATGAATAGATCATACCCTTGGTTTATTTTTGTTTGCAGCATATTTTTCTGGAATGGAGTTAATGGGTTAACAACATTTAAAGGTTCTCCGTTTTTGTTTGTGCTCACAAAATCAAAAGTTACACCTATTTTATCTTGTACAAGTTTCTTGGCATTTGGAATAAAAGTGTATATCCCTATGGACCCCGTAATAGTGTTATCATCCGCAATGATCTTCGTTGCGGCACATGATATATAATAACCACCTGAAGCGGCATAATCCCCCATTGAGATGATGATTGGTTTTACCTGTTTAGTAAGTTCAACTTCTCTCCATATCTGTTCAGAACCATAGGCACTACCACCCGGTGAGTTTACGCGGAATACTACGGCTTTAACATTATCATTTGTTCTTACTTTACGAAGTAGTCTAGATATTTTATCTGGATTAATCTCTTGTCGCTCTCCAGTTTTGTCTACGATGGCACCTTGTGCAAATATTACTGCAATCTTTTCCTTGTGATACTCTTTTAGATCCTCACCATCATTAGAAGCTGTATAATCTGAGATACTCATGGTATTTAAAGAACCATCTTTTTCTATTCCTGATAGTTCTTTAAGGTCTGCTAGAACTTCATCTTTATATTTTAGGTTATCTACAAGGTTGTATTTGACTGCATCTCTTGTGGATAAAAAAGTGGTTTTGTTATCTGCACATTGATTGATTTGAGAAACTGTTATGTTTCTAGATTTTGAGATACTTTGGGTTATGACAGACCATATATCGGAAAGGTATTTCATGGTTTGAATCTTGTCTGATTTACTCTGATGGTCTCGATAGTATGGTTCAACCGCAGATTTATAGATATTGTCTCGTCCTTTCATGATCTGTATATCTACACCCGCTTTGTCTAGAGCTCTTTTGTAGTATACCCTTTCAGAAATTAGACCACTTAGATAGAGGCTTCCTTGAGGGTTTAGAATAATACTATCAGAGACAGAAGTTAGGTAGTATGCTTTCTGTTCTCCAAACTCCATGTAAGTGTAGATGAATTTGCCACTTTCCTTAAACTTCTCTAGCACTTTACGTAGTTCTGTTGCTGTCGCATATGGTGCCATTAAACCAAATGATGCATCGATGTATAGACCTTTTATTTTAGCATCATTAGCAGCCTCTTCTAACTTCTTTGTTAGGTTGTATAGTCCATATGAGTTATAATTATCAAAAATAGGGATATCATATGATTCAAATGGGTTTTCTGCAGCGTTATCAACAAAAGGTTTGTTTAATTTTAGTACAAGAATTGAATTATCCTTCACTTCTATAGCTTCATCCGAAGAGAAAGCCATTCCAATTCCGATAAGCATGAGAATACTTAGCAAGAGCATTAAAGAGAATCCAATGATAGATCCAAGGATTGAGGCTAGTAGATTTCTTAAAAATTTCATTTTTCCGTTGTTTTTGTATTTATCGTATATTAAGTGCTATATATTATATTGGTAATGATTTTATTCTTAAAATTACAAAATGTAAAAATAAAAAATGTATGACAAGTGTTATTATTAGTTTTGGAGGCAATCAAGGGGATGTTTTTTATCTTATTGATAGAACCCTCGAAGAGATCAACAAAAGAATTGGGACAATTGTTTCAGTCTCGTCGTTATATGAGAGTGAACCATGGGGGTTTGAGGCAGATACTAATTTTATAAATGGAGTGGTTCATGTGTCAACCAAGCTGTCAGCAGAAGAGGTTTTACAGGTTGCATTAGATATAGAGGCTGAGTTTGGTCGTGTAAGGACAGGTCAAGGGTATGCTTCTCGTCCAATGGATTTGGATATTATTGATTATGGTGGAAAAGAGGTTTGTTCTCCATCGTTGGTGTTACCACATCCTAGAATGGAGTTTAGAAAATTTGTCCTTCTTCCATTGAAAGACATCCTCCCTAGCTGGGTTCATCCAATAACACTGCAGAATATAGATGAATTAATGGATCGTTGTGAAGACAATTCTCGAATAAAAAAGGTGAGACGTTAATCTCACCTTTTGAATATCTTATTTAGAGTCTATTTTAGGACCGAAAGCAAGATCCCCTGCATCTCCTAAACCAGGAACGATATAGGACTGAGCATTAAGCTCTGGATCTACTGCACCAACCCACAAAGTAACATTTTCATCTCCTAGGTGTTTTTTTACGTAATCTACACCATCACGACTCCCGATAACTGAAACAATGTGTACATGTTTTGGTGTTCCTTTTTCAAGCAATGCTTTGTAACCAACTTCCATAGATGCACCCGTTGCTAGAATTGGATCAGAAAGTATAACGATCTTATCATCAAGAGATGGAGATGCGATATATTCAAATTCAATACAAATATCTTCTCCCTCATTGTGCTTTCTGTAAGCAGAGATAAAACAGTTCTCGGCTCTATCAAACGAATTAAGCAGACCTTGATGTAGTGGAAGTCCAGCTCTTAGTATCGTAGCAAGCACTATGTTCTTTTCGGTAACGGATACAGGCGCCGTACCTAGTGGGGTTTGTACGTTAATCTCATTGAAATCAAGATGCTTACTGATTTCATAAGCCATGATTTCCCCTACTCGTTCAATATTTCTACGAAATCTTAGCGGATCTCTCTGAATCTCAACGTCACGAATCTCTGCGATGAAATTATTAAAGATGGAATTGTTTTCACCTATTATGTGGACCATATGTAATTTTCCGACAAAATTAATAAATAATTAATCATGTCGTCAAGAGAAAAGTGATTTTATTTCAGTTGAATTGACTTTTGATATTTAATATTAAAAGCTCCTATTAGTTCTGGTGATATTTGAACATATCTGTTCTTACTTGAAGGTATGTCTATAATGGTTTCAGACATATCATTCTCTTTAATAAACTCTGCTACGATTTGATATAATTGGTGTCTGTCTATCTTGTTGTTGGATAATGCCAAAAAAAGGTGAATAAAGTTCTGATTAAACAAAAAAACAACAAGAGAGCTTATCTCATTCTGCTCGTTGATGTAGCCAATAGCAATCCCTTCATTGCGTGAAATTGCGAACTTGATAATGTTCTCAATTCTAGTGAATAGTTCCTCTTCGTTATACTCTGGTTTAATAGACTTCCTTAAATAGGTCAATATTGTTTTGATATTTTTAATCTCTAAGATCTGCCCATTTAGTTTTTCTCGGTCAATAATAACATTTTCTTTAAACCTATTGAGTATTTCGTTGTGTGGATACTCCAGGGAAATTTGTTGTGTGACAATGGTTTCAAGTTTCTCCTTCAGCCACCAGTTCGTTGGATTAAGCTTTATGTAATTCTCTTTTTTAAGAATATCTTGAGTAAAAAGGTCGAGGTGTTCTGTATATATAGGAGTAGAGGAAATAATTCCTCCATATGGATTAAAGTGATCGATTGTATTGGGCGAAAGAACTGGCATAATCATAGAGTATTCTTGATTGACAACTGCTTCCCAATCAGGGATCATCTTATCTAGATACCAGCTTATTAGACATGGACTCGCTATGTTCGAATTGTTTATTGTGTGATCCCATAGGTCTCGATCAATTTTGTTATTGTTTAATAGGCTAATTTTCATATCTAGGTATTATGATAAAATACATTTGGTAAGATTAATATAGTTAATATATATCAACACTGAAAGTTTAATGATATGAAAAATACAAGGTCAATTTCCCATTAATATGCCATGATCTGCCATGCTGAAATAGCTGGCGTTGGTGACAATTAGATGGTCAAGGAGGACTATGTCTACCATTTTTAGACCGTCATTTATCTTGGTTGTAATATCTAAGTCCTGTTTCGATGGTGTTAAAGAGCCAGATGGGTGGTTGTGTACTAGAATCACTTGTGTGGCTGAATGAATCATTATTTCTTTAATGATGAGTCTTAGATCCACTGTAGTTGATGTTAATCCCCCTTTGCTAGATCTGTGTTTCTCGATAATGTGATTCTGATGATCTAAAAGAAGTAGCCAAAACTCTTCATGCTTTAGATCTTGTAGTTCTAATCGCATGGCATTGTCTACATCACCACTGTTACATATTTTTGTCAGATGTTTGTTGCAGTGCTGTCTTCTCTTTCCTATTTCAAAAGCAGCTAATAATGTAATGGCTTTCGTATCACCAACCCCAGTAAACTGTTTCAATTGATTGTAGTTACAGGCTCCTATTTTTGATAGGTCGTTGTCAAAATATCGTAGAATATTTTGAGCAAGTTCGATAGCTGTTTTATCTCTTGATCCAGATCTTAGAAGTATCGCGATAAGTTCAGCATTAGTGAGTGCATTAGCACCTTTAAGTAAATACTTCTCTCTAGGTCTATCCTCTAGAGCAAGATCTTTTATTGAATAGGAGTATGGCTTAGACATGAAAAAAGGTGTAAT